>CAKZQH010000063.1 GCA_937139565.1 uncultured Nitrospiraceae bacterium
ACCTTACCCATCTTACCCATCTTTTTCTATAAACTTCCCAATTTTTGCAACCAATGCTAACTTATTGTTTTTTAAAGCAAAAATCCTTCTATCTTTAGTAAGCACAACTCAATACTTGACTGTAACTAACTGATTTATATACACTTTTTACCACTTCTGATTTTCTGGTATTTTTTACCCTCTAAAAAACATAAAAGATGGGTAAGAATCCAGTATTATCAATGGTCTTACCCATCCTTACCCATGTATATATACAATGTATATAGGGTAAGGATTTAGAATTATCAAGCATTTACGGCCTTACCCATCCTTACCCATCCTTGAAATCCTTAATTTATCTGGAAATTCATTTTTTGTGCCCTGTGAAGATTTGATTTTTCTTATAAAAGGAGAATTGTTTTATTCTTTTTCAATAAAATCGCTCTTTTCCGAATAGGGTAACTTTTCATTTCTGGATTTCTTCATATCACAATCGCTCAGAAAAGCTCACAAAAGCTCAGTATCGCTCAGAAAAGCTCTTTCCTCTTTTTTGCTGGTCCATATATTTTATGCTTTTCGTGACTTTTCTAAGCTTTTCATGTCTTTTCCTGACTTTTCTAAGCTTTTTTATGACAGAGAAAACCCCCTTGTGGAACTGGTTCCACAAAGGGGTATGCAAGCGAAACCGTTTCGTTTGCAAACCCCCTTCTGGAAAATTTTCCAGAAGGGGGTTTTTTCTTTCGGTGCATTAATAGATATAGATACAAAAAAGAGGGGGAGTGAACTATGTTAAGTTTTGGTCAAATTTACCAAAGTCTTGAACAGTATGAAAAAGATAATTACTACGTTTCAACTAATGAAGTAGAGACACGCTTTCAAATTGGTTCGGGATGGCAAGAGTTGGGGGTAAAAGATGGCTATGAAATCACTTCAGAGGACTTCAAAAATTTTGCAAATGGAAGGGACTTACAAGGCAATTATCTTAGCAAGGAATTTGAACAGAAAGATCACCGTCAGGGGTTTGACTTCGTATGGAGTCCTCATAAGTCTGTAACACTCTATGCTTTCACCTCTGAAGAGAATCTGCAAACTGTAACAAACAGTATGAATGAAGCAACTAAAAATTTGGTCAACTTTCTTGAGAAAGAGGGCTATATTCAATATCGTGAAACTGTGAATGGGGAAACTATTTCAAAGTCAAGTGACAATGCAACCGTTCTGGTTAATACCCATCTTTGTGGACGATTAGACCCACAAATACACAACCACATTTCTTTTTTCAACTTCACCAGGACAGAAAATGGTGACTGGAAAGCAATTAACTCTGATGCAATTTATAGCAATAAATACATGTTTGAAGCATACCTTGAGAATCAGTTAGCGTATCAGCTTAAACAGCAAGGAATAAATACTGAACTTGTAAAAGAGGGCAATAGTAAGGAATATGTGACAAAAATAGCTGGATTAAATGAAGAACATTGGAAAGGTATAGCGAGGACTTCTGAGCTAATAGACAAGTATCTTGAGCAACATAAAGAAGAGCTACTTCAGAAATATCCGAATGCTACTGAAAGTCAACTCAGGGAGTATGCATATCTTGAAATTAGACAATCAAAGCAGAGCAAGACTATTGGTGAGCTTTTCAAGCAAGTTGAAGACTCTTTAAAAGAACAGGGATTAACTCAACAAGATATAATCAAGCTTGTAAGTGAAAAGAGAGAAAATCTAACTCAAGAATTAAATCAAGCTAATAAAGAAGAACTTGCGAAAGAGATAATCAACAAAGCAATTGATGAAGTCATAGATAGAAATTCAACATTCAGTCAATCTGATCTTTTTAAAGCTGCATTCCAAATCAGTGCTGGTCGAGTGGATTCTGATACGCTTGTGCAGGCTGTGAAGGAGAATGAGAGACTTATTGAAATGGGGTATGTGCAAGATAAGCAGCATAACAGAGCAAATGCAACATATCAGGAAAAGTATTTTACTTCTCAGGAGGTCATTGCATGGGAGCATAACATATTAAAGAGCATTGAAGAGGGGAAAGGTTCAGTTGAAAAAATAACAGAGCAGAGATACGAAAATGAGAAGCTAACCAAATCTCAACTTGAAGCTATCAATCATATCCTTCAAAGTACTGACAGATACACTGCCGTTGTAGGCTGGGCAGGTGTCGGAAAAACAACGTTTGTTGGCGAAATGTCGAAAGAGCTTGGAAAAATTAATGAAATTGCTAAAGAAGCTGGATATCGGCTTATAGGAGTATCTAACACAAACACGGCTGTGAACGAGTTAAAAGAAGTTGGTATAGAAGCGATGACTACTGCAAAGTTTTTGAACTCTGCAAAGGCACTGCAGAGCCTTGACTCTAAGACAATTCTAATCGTTGATGAAGCAAGTTTTCTCTCAACTAAAGACATGTCGACTATTCTGGATAAAACAAGGGAATCAGGCTGTCGGATAGTATTTATTGGTGATGACCGTCAGCTGCCTGGAGTTCAGGCTGGCTCTCCATTTGCGGCTTTGATTCGTGAAAACAAAATCAACCACGTCAAAATGACTGATATTGTAAGGCAACGCAACGAAGAGCTTAAGAGTGCTGTATATGACATATACCACAAAAACATTGAATCTGCACTTAATAAAATTACTTTCAAAACTATAGAGAGGGATTCGGCTCTTGAAATTGCTACGCATGCACTTAAAAGCGATAAACCAATCAATATAGTAGATAGAGAAATCTTTGAAAAAGTAAAAGAAATGTTTGAAGGTCAAGGCTCTGCTACTCAATATGTTCAGCAGTTTAAATCTGCACCGTTTGAACGTGAAATAATAGAGAAACTTGGCATAGAGGACGCAGGACAGAGAGAAGCTTTCTTTTTCTACAAAGATTTCGGTTTTCATGAAGGTGAAAATCCTCATGGAATAAAAGAGGATCAAGCTAAAAAAAGTATTAGGCAAATGATTAAAATGGGCTGGGTAGTAGCTACAGAGGTAGAGGTAAATGGCAAGAAATATGGGGCATATCAAAAGACTGGATTGTTCGGGGTTGACCCATCTCGGATTAGAGAAGTTCTCGGTGAAAAATATGAGGAGTATCAAAAGCAAATAGAGCAGCAACAAAAGGAAATTCTGCGAGAGATAGCGAAAGAGTATATAAGTCAAGGCTATAAAAATTCTGCCATATCTGTAGCTACAAATCAGGACGCTAAAATCTTAAACAGTTTAATCAGCGAAGAATTGCGGAATGGCGAGCTTAAAGGGGCTAAATCTATAGAGGTAAATGTGTGGGTAAACAAGAATTTAGATAATGTAGAGAGGCTAAAGGCAAGTAGCTACAATGTTGGCGATAAATTACTTGTAATGTCTTCGGGCGGTGGAGTTAGCGTTGGAAAAGAGCTTTTCGTGAAAGAAGTTGATATTGTCAAGAATACTTTAAAAGTAGAATATACAACAAAGAAAGGTGAAGTTAAAGAAAGAGTTTTCAATATCGAAAAGCTTGGTGACAAGGTTCAGGCTTTTCAGAATGAGAGCATTCAAATAGCAGAAGGAGAGAAATTGATATTCAATAACACATATAGAAATAAAAACTTTGCAAATTCTGAGTTTGCTTATGTGAAGTCTATAAATAATGAGGATGGTTCTATAACTATAGTTTCAAAACTTGATTCAGACAAAGCTAAAACTACAACATTCACAAAAGAAGAACTTGCTCAGGGTGTTCATTTTCAGCATGGCTATGCAGTGACAGCTGATCACATGCAAGGGAAAACTACCCAGAATGTCATAGCGTTTGAAACAAGAAACTATGAGAATTTCCTCGTTTCAATCACTCGTGCAAAACAGAATGCGACTATATACTCTACTATGAGCAAAGAGAGATTCATTGAAAAAGCATCAGAAGAGGCAACGAAGGAAAGAATAGAAAGGATGGCATACAAATTCAACGAGGAAGTGTTTAATACCGTAAAAGAGCAAATATATAAGAATTTCAAACAACAGCAAGAGCAGGTAAAAGAGCAAGGATTTGAAAATGAAAGAGAAGGGCAATTTCAGAAACAAGAGAGCAAAGAACAATCAGAGAGATACCAGGAATCAGTTTTTTGGGCGTCAGAGGCTATAAAAAACTACGAAAAATCAGAGTACCAAAAATGGGCTAAAAATTTCAGTGAAAAAGATTTCAAAGCAGTTCAGAAACCTCAAAAGCCAAACATTGTTAAGAAAATAGCAAATGCAATGGTGGATTCAAATTATGTTGATAGAAAGTTCAAGGACTGGCTAAATGGAAAGACTCGGGATAAATTTGAGAAATGGACATTAAAAGATCAGATAAAAACATGGTGGAAGAATAACCTAAACCGTGACCTGGAAAAACTCACTGGCCAGAAAAGAAGAGACTACTGGAAGACTTACGAGGTTTATACAAAAGACCAAAATGGACAGTGGCATAAAGGAATTCAAAAACTGCATGTGAGAGTCAGAGGGGATAAGACCACCATTGAGGGCTATACTCTTACAAAAGATGGAATCCATTACTTTAAAATAGAAAAACAAAAAGGACTTTTTGGCATAGAGAAAGTTCTTGATCAGAGTATGGAGTTTGCACCTCACCAGCTATCTCCTGTTCAGCAGATTGCAGCAGTAGGAGCTCAGAAGCCTGTTATCCAGCATGTTGAACCCCCTAAGCTTGAGAAATACTTCACTCCTGCCCAGATGAAGAACATCCAGGATATGGCCAGAGAAATAGTCCAGAAACAACAGGAAAAACAGCAAAAAATATCAGAAGTTCGTGAGTATGAGCAGAAATCCCATGAACATATTCGTGAACCAATCCAGAAATGGCAGGAGATGGTTCAAGCAGGGGATAGGTTTAACGAGGTACTCGCCAATACGTGGCAGAAATGGCAGTCACAGGCTCAGAATGTTAGAGAGTTTATCATTCAGAAAGACAGAACAACCAATAAAGAGATATTCCAGTGGTCAAAAGAGAATCAGATAGGTAAAGAAGTTGTATTAGCTACCACCAGAGAAATGCAGGATAAAGGACTTATATGTGTAGAATCCTACGATGAAAAAACCAGGACTATCACCTTTATCTCAGCCTCAAAACTTTCTGAACAACAGAAAGCTATATCTAAAGCAGTAGAAAGCATATATAGAAATTCCTCTAAATGGAGTTTTTCTCTAAAAGACATAAAAGCAGAATTGAAACGCTCCGGAGTTGATGCAGCAGACAGGACTATATATAAACACCTAAGCAGCATGGGATACAAAAAAGACGATAAAGGACGATTCCACTTTCTCAACGATTCTATACATGTCAGGCAGGATAGAGAAATCATTTCTGTTTTTGCTGAAAAAACCTCTGGAAAAGGATATTTCACTGCGTCAGAGTTACACAAAAACATATCTCACATTCACCATATCCATCCTCAAAGGCTTGAAAAGTATCTACACGAAGAAAAAACACTCAAACTGATAGGCTTTCAGAAAAATTCAGATGGAAAATTAGAAGCTATTTTCTGTCACAAACAGGACTATGAAAATTCTAAACAACATTGGCTTAATTCAATCGCCTCTATACCTCAGAAAGCAGACGAACAACTGGTCAGATTTTATATTGAAAAAGAGGGCATTTCGCCCTGGAAAAATCTCACAAAAGATCAATTACAAAAGCTACAGTCCGAATTCAAAAATGCAGGAGTGAATGAAAAAAAGGGATACTTTTTTTCATGTGTTGAAAGAGTGCAACATCAGATGAGAGAAACAGAGATTCAAAGAGTCATGCAGACCATTCGTTTTATGACAGAACGAATGCAGCAGTCACAACAGCAGCAAGAACATAGTCTGGCCCAACAAAATGTTCAGATAGACAGGGAGGTTCTAAAAATGCATTCTATGTTGAACCGAAATATTCAATACGATATTACACATGAAGAGTTTCAAAGGGTTAAGGAGTATATGGATACCCACAATGGCTCTGTTGTTGCTATGCAAAATCCACCTCAAAATGAAAAGTATTCTTCGGTGCTATATACTACCAAAAAGGATATATATATGGAAAAGGCTATGGCAGAAAAAATCGGAGTGAAATATCAGAATGAATCTACAGCTTATTTCTCATCCAAAGACCTCGTTTCAAATACAGGACTCGGAAAGGACAAAATAGACCAAGCTATGCACAAAATGTTCAGATCTGGCTGGGTTATTCCTGTTACAGTTTCAACAGACAAAAAACTATATGGTGCATGGCAAAAAACCTCTTTGTATGGGGTTGACACAGAACGGGTAAAAGAAGCATATGGCAAAGAGAAAGAAAAAGTGGTCCAACAGCTTAAAGAAGAATGGAAAAAAATAAAAGCACAGGAACAGGGAAACAAAAAGGAAAAGGACTACATTTCAAAAACTGACATCCGAAATGAACTCAACAATGAAGTTCACACAAAAGCTATATCAGAGGGGATAAAAAGAAGTCTGGATGGCAACATTATTTCTGAACATAAAATAACAATCAAAACTAAGGAATCAGATTCCAAAGAAGTTACGGTCTACAAACCTGCCCAGTCTATCGAAAAATCCCAGTCACAAAGTCATGAAAAATCAACCAACCCCTCTCAGGATAAGACAGCCTCAGTCTCAATGGAACGAGGCAGGTAGTTCATGCTCCTTCGGTGCATCGAGCACCTCAGAGCATACCCCTCACATGAACCACCGCTCGCTAAAGCAGTGCCAATATGTTAGCTTTGTTACAGACAACCGATTGATTTAGCCTCGATGGTGCTCTCCGCTCGCTTGCCGAGATACCTCGAACTCTCGGCATGGTTCATGTGAGGGGGGAACTATGCACTTCCTCACCAGTGGTTTTTAAGGTTCAATCACCTTCATAACCACTGGTTCAGACGTGCATTCGGGGGAATCCCCCAAACCCCCGCTTTTTCCACCACACCACCCGCAACCTTCGGTTGAGGTTGGAATTTTTGCCAGACCCACGCCAGAACCAAGCCAGACAAGGCTTTATCGGTTTTTGGAGTTTTTAAGCATAGTAATAGGAGATTAAGGTTTTTGATGAGGCTTAAAGGTAATACTACCAAAGGTTTATGACATAGGAGACAAGATTTTCCATTTGACATAGGAGATTCTCCTATTAAGGAAAGTTGCATTAATTAATAGTAAAGACTATCAAGAAAGGAGGATTAAGTGATGGCAAAGTATGTAAGAGTTTACATGAGTGAAAGTGAGTATGAATTGATTGAGAAAATGTCAAAGACCTCTGGTAAGGGAATAAGCACATTAGCAAGAGAGATAATTACTAACGGGCTTAAACAGGAACTGAAAGACACAGCACTGCTTAATAAGCTTATCCAGAAAATAGAGAGCCTCTCAGAGTCCCAGCCACAGAACCAGCCATTGCAGCTGCAGCAGACCGAACAATTCCACGAACTCAGAAATCTCATTTTCATGGTGTATCTGGTAGCACGAAATACTTTGCTCAACTCAAGCATTCCAGAGGCAACCAAGCACAGCCTGATGAACTTTTTTGACCGCCATGAGAGAGAGGTATTTGGTTCTACTTTATATGAACTTTTTGGATTAAAAAAATCTGAGTGAGTGAACTGCATTATATATATCAGAAAGGAGGTGACAGAGTGAGAAAGAATATCAAAGCAATTGAAGAGAAAATGAAGAAATTGCAAAGGCAAATGAAGGAGTATGAAAAGTTCTACTATGTAGAGCTTGGTAAGGCAGTGGAGCAGTGGTTTTTGAATAGTGACAGTGTAGAAGTTTTGAAAGAAAAAATTGAGAAAATCAAAAAAGATTTTGGGAGGTAAAAGCATATGAAAGAGGGCTACAAAGAGGCTAAGACCTACAAGGGCTTTGAGAAATGGTTTCATGAGTTACAGATGAGTTTCAAAATGCACGTTTACACGTTCATGATAGTGTTACTTATTCATTTACTTATTCCAGCTGTTTATATGATTTTATTCCAGAGTAAACTGCTTGGAACAGTGATTCAGGTTTTCACTGGTTTCTATGTTCAACTCTGGCCAAAGGCAATAGAGGTTTTGTTTCGGAAAGGACTTTGGATATTTCTTCTTGCAACCCCCGTATGGTTACTGTATCCGATACTGTTGACAAAATTCAAACTCAAAGCAAAGGCAATCACAAGAGACGAGCATATGAGAGGGCAGAGGATAGTAGAGCCAGCTGAACTGGTGGCTGCAATAAAGAAAGATCATCCTGGTGAACCAGTGACATTTACACTCGGCAGGATACCAGTACCCAGAAAATATGAAACAACACATTTCTTTATAGTAGGAAAGTCAGGCTCTGGAAAGACCACAGCACTTAATCAAGTAATTGAGAAAATCAGGCAAAAAGGGCATAAGGCAGTCATATATGACACCAAAGGAGATTACATTTCAAAATTCTATGACCCACAGAGAGACCTAATATTCAATCCTCTTGATAGCCGGACACTGCACTGGAACATATTTGATGAACTCTACCTTGTCAGTGATATTGAATCCTTTGCTTACTCATTAATCCCGCCAGTGCCTTCAGGACACGAAGATGAGTATTTCATCACAGGAGCAAGAGAGGTTTTTTATTCTATCCTCTATTATCTTTATGCCACCAACCAAAGAACCATGTCTGCTTTATGGCAAACAGTTTCACAGGGAGAGGCAGGAGTGATTGAAACCTTAAAGACAGCAGTGAACCACTACAAACTTGATGACTGCAAAAGAGGTTTAGGATTGCTTGAGGGATACGAAAAAGGAGTGAAATCAGCAAGTGATATTATTTCCACCATGAAGAAATACAGTAACTGTTTTAAGTATGTAGAACACCACCAGAGTAGTTTCAAAATTCAGGACTGGTTAACCAAACAAGACAGTGGATTTCTTTTCTTGGTGAACTATGACAAAATCAAAAACGTGCTAAAGCCTCTTGCTTCAGTCCTTCTTGAACAACTTGGCAATGCAGCCTTGACTTTGCCAGATGATAGAGAAAGACGATTATTCTTTGTCTTAGATGAATTTGCCTCACTTCAGAGAATGCCAAAGTTTGTAGACTTCCTTGAGAGAGGTAGAAGTAAGGGGATCTCTCTCTGGATAGCCACGCAGGATATCAACCAGATAGAGAAAGAATATGGCAACCGAACCATGAACACAATCATAAACAACTGCACAACCACAGTAGCCTTTGCAGTGCAGGACGTCAATACTTGTGAGTATCTCTCAAAATTTTTTGGTGACAGAGAGATTCTTGAAACGGATGAGTCACTGAGCATGGGGCCAGCTGACTTGCGCGACGGATTAAACCTAACCCGCAGGAGAAAAACAGACAGGCTCATTTTGTCTTCAGAGTTTGCTTTACTTCCTACTTTTTGGTTCTATCTAAAAATTGGTGAGTATCCAATCACAAAAAGCATGATAGACCTGAGAGTATGTCCAGATACTCAATCCAGCTTTATTCCTGATACAGAGAGATTCAGAATTGCAACTGTATCTGAAGAACAACCCAAACAAGAAGAAGTGATTAAGTGATTGCATTAATAGTAATAAAGGGACTCATCCTGAGTCCCTAATCCCTCTTAAGGAGGTAAAAAATGATACCTACAAAAGAGCAACTTGCAGCCAGACTGGTGGCACTTGCTTTGACAGGACTTGCAGCTGGATATGGAGTTAGTGAACTTGACAAACTTACAGAGAATAAACATATGCAAGAAGTGACCAAGCAAGCAGTAGAACTTATTAAGCAGCCAGAGAAAGCCTTTCAAAGCCAGCAGAGTCAGAGCCAGCCAATAGACCCTCAAAAGCTTATTGATTTTACTATGCCTTTCAAATATGAGTTGCCAAAAGCAATGACACGGCAGGAATTATGTCAGTGGTATCCAGCTATGCAGCAATGTTTAGAAGAAAAAGAAGTAGCAAAGAAAGGAGAGGAGAAAGATGAGAAAGCAGAGAATTAAGCTCTCTTTTTTAGGCTTAAGGAGAGAGGATTATGAAAAATTGCTCGATATAGGAATGACAAACCAGTCTATCAACCTATTGAGACAGAACCCAGCCAAGTTTTTTTCTGAATTTGGAAAATACACCAGGAATATTCCAGATGAATTTAAGCCAGAGCTTTATATGCTTTGCTTTCAGATAGCCACACAGCCAGATAGATCCCGAATTGAGAGCATTATATATAGTAGCAAACCCAGAAAGGAGGTAGTAGCATGACAAATCTTTTCAAGATAGCAATCATTGCAGCTCCATTGGCAGGGCTGATTTTTTACTATGTAGTCATGCAACAAAGCAAGCTTGACACAGAAATTGAAAAAGAGAGTTTGAAATTTGAACAGGAATGGAATGAATTTAAAGCAGAAAGTCCTTTTACTACCAATAGGCAGAAATATGAGGAACGTGCAAAAGTGGCAGAGCAGAAACAGAAAGAGCTTGAAGAGAAGAAAAAGCAGAAAGAGCAGAAAATTGAGAAGTTTGAGCAGAATTTTGAGAAAGCATTGGAAGAGGCAGGAAAGGAGGTGAGACAGTGAAAGTTTATGATCTTCTGGTGAAGGATTCGACGATAACTGAAGAGGGAGAAAAAACAAAGTGGATTAAGGTAGGAGTTTTACTTCAGAAAGAAAAAGGTTTCTCAGTTAAGCTTGATGTTTTTCCTATTGTACCTACATGGGACGGATGGTTAACTGCTAAAGAGAGAGAAAAAGAAAAAAATGGCAAAGACGAACCCTTCTAATTTGCATTAATAATAGTAGGGACTGCATATAGCAGTCCCAAAACCAACAAAGGAGGTAAAAAATGATTGAAGTAATTGCAAATCTAATTAACCATGTGGTTGATCTTGTTGTCAAGCTATTCTACATTTGTCTTCTGATTGCAATCTTTGGGCTTGGATTCCTGAACTGGCTTGGAATGGAAGTAGAGAAACAAAAAAGAATGAGAGAATTTCAAACAGGAAAGGAGGGCAGACAGTGAAAGAGTATATTTATTACCTTGTTTTTCGTTCAAGTTTGCCAGCTGAAGAGTGTAGAGAGTTTTCTTTCAAAAAATACTGTAACCTTGTAGGACTTGATTACGAAAAAGCTCTATTTAAAGCTAAAAAACAGTTTGGACTTACATTTACCTTTACGGTGCTTTTAGCACTTTTAGCGATTTAGTAAAGGGGGTGATACGATGAGAAAAACGTTTGCAGTTATAGCAGTGGTGATAGGTCTTGCAGGACTTGCATTTGCAGCAGATGAAAAGAATCTTGATTATGTTTGCAAAGTATGCTATGAACCTGTTCCGACAGACAGAGCAGCATGTGAAACCTTGGTATCCAACAGCCTTGAGGGAGTGCAGCAAATGGTAATGGCATCGGCAGAGGCACAAGAAGGAGCAGAGAGAATGAAGATTGAATGTAGCTTTCCTAAGAAGACAGTGAAAGGCTATACAGGCTATCGTGCAGTTGTAGATAT
>CAKZQH010000064.1 GCA_937139565.1 uncultured Nitrospiraceae bacterium
TACTGAATAATCTCCTTTGAGTCTATGTGTTATTTCATGATAGAGTAAAACTGGAATCTTCAGGTTATAAGAATAACCTTCGCTGACTAAAACTTTGTTAAATAATAAAGAAGCACCAGCTATCTTTAGAAAATCTCTCCTTGAAATTCCCATCTACTTTATCCTCTCTGGAATATTCTTTAAGGCCTGCCTTAAGATGTGATAACTTTTTTTCAAATAAAAATGATAGAGAGGAGTTTCCCATTCATCCCAAGTGTAAGTTTTTATATTATTTGAAGAAATTTCAAAGGGTAAAGCATCAGTTACGTTAAGGGACCTTCCTGTATTTTCTGCTAAAAACTTACCTTTTTGCGGCTTATAGGATAAAGAGATTAATCTTACGCCATCCGTTTTTTTTGTTATCTCTTTGTCACTTTTCCAAAGAACTGTCCTTGAACTTGGATCGGTAAAACCAATAAGGGACCATGGAAGTCTTATTTCTATCATTTTTTCACTTACAAAAAAATCTGAAAGGGAATTTCTCTCTAAGGTTCCAAATTTTAAATTTGAAAGCGTTGTTACATGACCAGGGAAAAATCTACTACCATCCTTGCTTATTCTCCTTCTATTTGTCTTCATAAACATAGGCACCCATTCGCCACTTCGAGATTTTTGGGGTCTAATAGAGTTTGAATCGGCATTTAGAAATTTTTCATATCCTTTTATGCTAAGGATTCTACTATTTTCCTTCCCACATAAGTGGATCAAAAACTTAAGCCCTATTGGAGACTCTATGTTCGTATTAAAAGGAATAACATACTCTCCTTCATCAGGGCAGCAAGTGTCAATGCCAATTAAGTAACAGGCATTTGAAAAATCTATTTTTCCCTCAGTCTCAAGCATTATGTATAAAAATCCCTCATCATGTTGAACTGCAAGAGTCCTCAAGGACCTTGAGTTATCGTATCCATCGTTAAATTTAAAAATCATATTCCCCGATTTACTGTAAAGAACCTCTCCTTTTTGCCATTCAGACCTATTTCCCGAAAGGGTTACTTTTTTATCGGGGTAATTTGGATATGTTCCAATAAGTCCATAGTTGTTTTCAGGGTCTTGAATATTAAACCAGGATTTTTTTCTGTCAAGAGGTATGTAATATTGGGCAAAATTCCAGGTCTTTTTATACCATTCATCAAACAAGCTGAATTTTATTGCTCCCGCCATTCCTGTTTCATAGATATCTTTAAGAAGAAGCTCGGAAATTCTTCCCTGCTCATTTTCTTCATGTCCACCATGATGCCATCCTTTGTTATGCCAATGGGCATAGTCTCTACTACTTGACATACCAAATTCAGCTATTACTATTGGCTGGTTTTTGTGATAATTTTTTAACTCAGTTAAATAGGCTCTATAGGGATCTTCTCTGTCCATATAGTCATGAATCATAAAATCAGGAAATGCAGGATATACATGATAGGAAAGGAAAAAGCCTGCTCCTTCTTTTACTCTTATTTTTGTAAAATCCAGCGTCTCTTCATCTTCATTTTCAACACACCCTCTCAATTCCACAGACTCTCCCATCATTCTTAGTTCATCCTCATAATTTGCCTCTGACCAATGGTTTATAGGATCAAGGGTTGGCCAGTTAACCATGGAGACAGGATGAGTAAGCCCATATTTTTCCATTTCATAGGATTGAATAAAGTCACAGACACTTACTGCCCAGGCCTCAAAGGGAGTGGCATTTTTAATTTCTAAGAATTGTCCTGAGTAATATCTTGTCTCTCTTTTATTTAGTTCATTGTAAAGCTTAACAGCACAGTTTTCTGGCTCTCTGCTAAGCAAAAGCCCAATTGTATAGGCAGAAACATCAAAATTGTAAGTGCCTGATGCATAGCCTGGTCGCTCTGGAAGATTAGCATTTCCGTAAATTACATTTACGGCATTTCTTATGTCTCTGTGAATGTAGTCTAAATAAATTGCCGATGAAAAGTTATGATCCAAAGGTAGCTCATACCAGATACCTTGAAGTAGATATAATCTACCTTCATATCTGTTAAATTCATATAGAGCTTCGTAGAATTGAGAAGGCATAATTGTATAAACTCTTATAGTATTTACACCAAGCTCTGCTATTAATTTAAACCATCTGCGGTATGTACCTTTTTCTATAGGATATTCTCCAGGAAAATATCCAGGAAGACCAAGCCCAATGTTTATACCTTTAAGAAAAATTTTCTCCCATGCTCCTTGAGTTCTAATTTCCAGATAATCGCTTTTTGCCCGAAATAGAGAGCGAGGATTTTTGTAAGAACCGTTATTTTTAAGCTTCTCTTCTACTTTTGCTAATAGATCTTGAATTTCCTTGTTTTCTCCAAAAATCTCAAGGGCTTTATATAGTGCCCAGCGAGATTTATGATAGCTTTCAAGATAATAATAGGCCATACCAAGCCCCATATACGCCCGAGAACTCCTATTTTCCTCTAAAGCTCTTTTGAAAATATTAACCGCTTCCTGATAATGACCATTTCGTATTGCAAGAAAGCCTATATCTTCATATTTACCTTTCAAGGTTCAGAGGCTCCTTTCTTTTTTACATAAATCCATCTGACATAACCTGTAAAATACAGAATAAAAGCTTTAAATCGCCAAAGTGTGTTAATCTGTCTGTAGCCAAAATTTTCTAAAACAGCGTAGATGAGAAGTTTTAATAGATGACTCCACTTAGGATATCGTCTATATGTGACTTCCTCAAGCAAAACACTTCCAACAGAAAGAAGCACTCCATAGATAAAGGCAAGAAATAGAAAAAGTAGAAAAAACTCAAAATTTATAATGTCAAGAA
>CAKZQH010000065.1 GCA_937139565.1 uncultured Nitrospiraceae bacterium
GAAGGTGTTTTTGAATGTGTAATATCTCTACACCTTTTAGGCATTAAAAATGTCTTGAAAAAAGGGTCGCAGTACACCTCACATAAGTCTTGAGGGTAAGACGCCGATGGAGCTATGCAGCCATGGTGCGTAAAAATAATGTTTCAATGTTTGGGTGTATGAACGATAAGAAACCAAAGGTTCGTATTTATAATGTTCAAAAAACAGGGGCATATCATCACTTTGCCTCTTATTAACGAGACAATTATCATATTGAAAATTCAATTATCCTACGATGATAGTAGGCTATTTTTTGGTATAATTTGAGTATCAAAACTAATATTGAGGTGAATAATTATGAAAATTTTAATCGTCTATTACAGCACTTTTGGAAATACCTTTAAAATGGCAAATTACATTGCAGAGGGGGTTAAACAGGCTGGAGCTGAGCCCGTTATTAGAAGATGCCCTGAGTTAATGTCAGAAGAAATTATTTCATCAAGACCAGATATTCAAGCAGGTATAGAAATGCAGAAACATATACCATATGTAAGTATAGAGGATTTTAAAAACTCTGATGGTTATGCCTTTGGAACGCCTACAAGGTTTGGAAATGTTTCTGCCCAATTAAAAAATGTGGTTGATCAGCTGGGGCCTCTATGGATGCAAAAAACCTTTGAAAATAAGCCAGCTGGAGTTTTTGTATCAACTGGAACTATGCATGGCGGACAGGAAACAACTATTCTTACTTTTATGACAGTTTTACTACATCTGGGATGTATTATAGTTGGAGTTCCATATTCAGTTCCATATTTATATCTTACAAAGGGTGGAGGCTCGCCCTATGGTCCTGGACATGTGGCAGAAGCTGAGAATAAAAGAGAAATTGATGAAAACGAGGCAAACATCTGTATTAATTTTGGCAAGAGATTGGCTGAAGTGGCTAAGAAATTAAAAGGATAGCTACTTAAAGGCTACATCAAGTATCATCATTAGGGTGAATCCGATAATAAGGCCAGCTGTAGCTATGTCAGAGTTACCGTTTCTCTGAGACTCAGGAATTAATTCCTCTGCAGTAACAAAAATCATTGCTCCTGCTGCAAAACCCAGTGCATAGGGCAAGAGGTTTTGCATTAACTCTACGAGCAATACACCAATAACAGCAAAAATAGGCTCAACAAGTCCAGATAACTGTCCGAACATAAAGCTTTTTCTGCGCGAAAGTCCTTCACTTCTTAATGGCATTGATATGGCAAACCCTTCTGGAATATTTTGAATTCCCATTCCAGTGGCAAGAATAATTGCTGAAATCAAACTTACCGATGAAGGATCAATATGATGAGCGCCAAAGGCGATTCCTATAGCAAGGCCCTCTGGAATATTATGAAGAGTTACGGCTAAAACTAATAATGTGCTTCTCTTAAAAGAAGTTTTTAATCCTTCAGCCTCATTTAGGGGAGATTGAAGGTGAAGATGGGGCAACAACATGTCAATTAGTCTTAAAAATAAAGCACCAGAAAGAAATCCTACTGCAGGAGGTAACCAAGAAGGAAGATTCATTTTTTGTGACATTTCAATTGAAGGTTCAAGAAGAGACCAAAAACTTGCAGCAATCATCACTCCTGCTGCGAAACCAAGTGCAGTGTCAAGAATCTTTCGGTTAACTCTTTTAAAGAACAACACCAACGAAGCTCCTAACATGGTTAATCCCCATGTAAAAAGGCCTGCCAGTAGTGCTTGAACAGTTGGAGATAGGGATTGTATATTAATTTCATTCATTATTGAATTATAATATAAAAAATGTCTAAGCCCAAAATAATATTGAGTAAGTGTTTTAGTCAACCTGTTAGGTATAATGGTGGGATTGTAAACGATGATTTTGTAAATGCACTCAAAGAACATATTCATTATTTAGATTTATGTCCAGAAGTTGAAATTGGTTTAGGAGTACCCCGTAAAAGACTAATTGTAGTTGATGAAAATAGTCAAAAGAAACTTTTCCAACCTGAAACCGGGAGAGATTTTACCGCTATTATAGAGGAATATTCAAAAAAAACTGTGAGTTCTTTGTGTGATATTGATGGCTTTATTCTGAAAGCAAAATCACCATCCTGCGGAGTATTGTCAACTAAGCTCTACAGAGGTGAAGCAGTTATAGGAAAAACATCGGGTTTTTTTGCTGAGACAGTCAGAGCATACTTTCCCTATTTGCCAATTGAGGACGAGGGAAGATTAAGAGATAGTTCAATTAGAACACATTTTCTCATTCGTATTTTTGCTTTTGCCGAACTAAGAGAACTATTAAGTAATGCTTCACCTAAAAAGCTTATAGATTTTCATTCTAAATACAAGTATCTTATAATGACATATAGTCAGAAATCCCTTAAAGAACTTGGACAATTAGTTGCTGATGGGAAAATGTCCTTTGATGAAAAACTTTCAGAGTACAGAGAGAAATTTTATATTGCCTTTTTAAGAAAACCTTCAACAAAGAGACATGTTAATACTCTTTTACACATGATTGGTCATATTTCAAAAAAATTAAATAAAAAAGAAAAAGCCCATCTACTCTCTTTAATTGAAAAATTTTCAAATGGTAAAATTCAACTAAAAGTCATTATTGAATTAATAAAGAGTCTTGCATACCGATTTGAAGAAGAATATATTTTATTTCAGAAATATCTTGAACCCTACCCTGAATTGTTAAATCTTTTTGAAAATAATTAGTGATATTGTTCCTAACATCCAACTTCATCAATAGGGACTTAAAAACCACTGTAAATCAATGAGTTATCATCCACAAATCAGTTTACATGCCTTCTGAGATATTTTTAAACCATCCGATTTTCCTCTAACTGTCTATATTTTCCTCCTCCCTTGTTATCTCATTTGCGAATCTGATCATCTCTACGTTCCGCTATATTCTTGCAATTAGAACCTCTCCCACTTTCTTTCATTGCAAGCCCCATTCTTCTGTCATTGCGAGGCTTTTCTTTTGTTGTCATTGCGAGCGGCAGCGAAGCAATCTCGTAGTTGTCTTTTCATAAACTTTACTTAGAGACTGCTTCGGGACATCGAGCCCCTCGCAGTGACATTTTCTTCTAAAAGTCATTGCGAGCGGCAGCGAAGCAATCTCGTAGTTGCTTTTTCGTAGGCTTTAAATAGAGACTGCTTCGGGGCATCGAGCCCCTCGCAGTGACAGAATGAGACTGCCACGGCCACTTCGTGGCCTCGCAGTGACATGTGAGGGGTGTCAGAGACTGCTTTGGCCACTTCATGGCCTCGCAGTGACAAAAGAAGGATGTCATTGCGAGGAGCGTAAGCGACGAAGGGATCTCGTTTTTTAAAGCATTTAGCGACTGCTTCGGCTACTTTGTAGCCTCCCAGTGACGGAGTGGGTAAGACTTCTTTGGACCATTAAGCCCTTGCAGTGGCAAAAGTGCATACTCTAAGTTTTTAGAGATTTCCACCTTGCCATTATTCATTCCCTCATGGGTCGTTCTATCCTTTACCAATTTCCATAGAACCACTTCTGTGGTTTGAAGGTATTAAATAAAGTTTTGCCAGAGAGATTTTTGAAATTAATAAACAAAATAAGAGAAAAACTACCTCTGAAAAGTATGAAATGCACTAGACTTTGTGTGGTGGGAGGAGAAGATATGAGTCTTAAATATTTAGTTTTTTTGAATAAAATATGCCATCAAATGATGAAGTTGGAGTTACATCAGAGATATTTTCTCCCGACTTTGTCAGTTTACTGCCAAAATTTGCCTCACAATCTCTGCAAGTGCTTGATTTTACTAAATGTCAAAT
>CAKZQH010000066.1 GCA_937139565.1 uncultured Nitrospiraceae bacterium
GTTCATATGTAGTGTGGGTGTAAGTTCTTCAAGAAGCTGGGATTTAATCTTCTTTGCTGACTTCTGATATTTTTTTGAAGTTTCATTAATGATGACATATCTGTTACTCATGTTGTATACTCCTGTTGGTATCACGGCAATCATCATGGGAACCTCCTGTAAGGGAAATTAATTTGTGAATAAGGGGTTTTACAGGATGATTACCGTTTTTGTCAATTGTGAGGAAACAATCCTTTTTCGAAGAGATTATTTTTGAGGAAAGGCGAATACTTGAATTTTTTTTTAAATTTAGGTAAAGTTGTAGTAGTTAAAAAATTAATTTATTTACGAAAGGAGGTGAGATATAGTGAAGAAATTAATGGTTATTGCATTGGCAGTAATGTTTGTTTTTGCTTTTGGATGCGCTTCTAAGGATTATGTGAAACAGGAAATTGATCCTCTTGTTGACAGAATAGGAAAGCTTGAGAGCAAAGTTGATGCACTAGATAAGAAGATTAATGAGTGCTGCACAAAGGCTGATGCTGCTGCAAAGAAAGCAGATGAAGCAGCTCAGAAAGCAGAGGCTGCTGCAAAAAGAGCAGAAGATGCAGCTCAGAGAGCAGAAGCTGCCTCACAGAAAGCTGGTAAAGCCTTCGAACTTCAGCAGAAGAAATAATTTTACAATTTTTACAGCCACAGATCCGATGGAAGGATTTGTGGCTGTTTATTTTTAATACTCACAGATGTTGGAATACCACTTTTTTGTTTGATCACATAATAAAGTTTGAAGGTATCAACAAATTTTAGGAGCCCCTTTTTGTTAAGTTGTTCCATAGCATTTTGAAGATAATCAAAATCCTTTAGCTGACTATCGTGATGAACTTCAACAAAAACATCCTCTCCACTTTTAGCAATTTTTACAGGCTGCCTTACAATTATTACTTCCGTACCAACAGGGACCATTTCATAGAGTTTCGGAATATCCTCAGGATAAAGTCTTATGCATCCATGAGTAACCTTTCTTCCTACAGCCCAAGGTCTATTTGTTCCATGAATTAGATAACTCAAGCCAGAAAGCCTTAAGGCATGAGTTCCAAGAGGATTATCTGGACCAGGTGGCACAACAGCAGGAAGCTCAGGTCTTTCTTGCCTTATAGATTCAGGAACATACCATGAGGGATTGACCACTTTGTGGGAAATTTTAAACTTTCCTTGAGGTGTCTCCAATCCGTCATCTCCAATACCTATGGGAAAAGTTGTAACAAGGTTATCTTTATTTTTTTTATAAAAATAATAAAGTCTCATCTCTGAAAGATTAATGATTATTCCCTGAAAATTGTTTGGTCTTTCTGGAAGAATCCAGTAAGTGGGCACTGTTACTGTTACTCCCTCACCCGGGACAAAAGGATCAAGGTGAGGATTGGCTTCAGTTATTTCATTGTAGCCTAAATTATAAAACCTTGCTATTTCAATTAATGATTCATTTGGCTTTACAGTATGCTTTTTTATTTCTCCGACAATAGAGCTATTGGAAGAAATAGAATAACTCTGTCCATTTGATAATGAAATATTTAACAAACTTAGGTATGTTAATAATATGAAAAATATGATTTTTTTCATCGCATATAATTTAACGGTCCCAACGGGATTCGAACCCGTGTTTTAGCCTTGAGAGGGCTACGTCCTAGACCTGGCTAGACGATGGGACCAAATTTACTGGGGAGAGAGGATTCGAACCCCTACAAGCAGATCCAGAGTCTGCCGTCCTGCCGTTAGACGACTCCCCAATCATTTAAATTATTATCACAAAGATACTTAAATTGTCAAACCTTTTTACTTATACCGAATTTACCGATAGAAAATGATATTTTTTTGAATTTAGTAGACTTCTGTTCCATCCTTTCAAAGAGATACCTTCTAAATCGATTGAATTATAAATTACTTTGTTGCCAACGATCCTCGCAAAGACGAAGTAAAAAAGTTAAGTGCGCGGAGACATTAGTCGCAAAAGGTTAGAAACATTATACAAATAAGGTGATTCGAATATAATATGGTAAATTAACGGTTTTTTTTATAAAAAGATTTACAATCAACAACGCATAAAAGGACAATCTAAATACCAATAGTTGACAAATTAAGGAATTCTATATTAGTTTAAAAAATACGGGCGGATAGCTCAGATGGGAGAGCGCAGCCCTTACAAGGCTGAGGTCACAGGTTCGATACCTGTTCCGCCCATGGGATGAGTGGGGTGGTAGTTCAGCACGGTTAGAACGCTTGCCTGTCACGCAAGAGGCCGCGGGTTCAAGTCCCGTCCACCCCGCCAAAATTTAACCTCTTTAGCTAAAACCTTCAAAAATCCATTAATTTTTATTTTTTATCCTAATCATAGCAATTAGAAGAATGATTGAAATCTTCATAGTTCTTTACAATTAAAAATTTATCAGATAAACCATTTGCTCTTTTAAAGCTCTAACTGTGATTTTTTTCGATTTTAATACTTCATTTTAATCTCTATCTAAATAAAAAACTTCTCTGTTACAATAGAAAATGAATTTAAAGCTGTATATTATAATTTTTATCTTCTTTTTTGTTATCACTACTTTATCAATTTCATCCACTTGCCTTGCTGAGGAACGAATTCTAAGTTTTCACTCTGAAATCTTTGTCGATCCAACAGGTTCAATGATTGTTGAGGAAACCATAAAGGTCCAATCACAAGGAATTCAGATTAAACGGGGAATCTATCGAGATTTCCCTCTTCGATATAAAGATCCCTATGGAAATGATTATATTGTAGATTTTTCAATTCTTAAGATTTTAAAAAATGGAAAAGAGGAACCCTATCATACAGAAAGTCAATCCAACTCTATTAGAATCTACATTGGTCATAAAAATGTATTTCTTAAGCCGGGAATATATACCTACACTATTAAATACTACACTAACAGACAGATAGGCTTTTTCCCTCAAAATGACGAAATATACTGGAATGTAACGGGCAATAACTGGGCATTTCCTATTGATAAAGCCTCTGCAAGAGTCTATTTACCTGAGGGAGCAAGGGATAAGATTTTAAAATTCGATGGTTACACTGGCTATTTAGGTCAAAAGGGAAAAGACTTCAAAATTATTGCTGAAGAAGGAAATATCATCTATTTTGAAACAACGAGGAATTTAAATGTCAGAGAAGGCTTCACCATTCTAATATCCCTTTCAAAGGGATTTCTGAAAGAGCCTACAAAGAAGGAAAAATTTCAACGCTTCATATATGATAATAAATCTCTTATCTTTGCCCTATTTGGACTTTGTATAGTATTAATTTACTATTTAGTCTTCTGGTCCAGGGTTGGTAGAGATCCTGAAAAAGGACCTATTGTTATCCAATACGAACCTCCAGGAGACTATTCACCGGCAGCAATGAGATTTATCTATAAAATGAGTTTTGATGACAAAATAATTGCAGCCTCTTTAGTTAATATGGCTGTAAATGGTTTTCTCCATATAAAAGAAGATGACGAAAAGATAAAACTCATTAAGAAAGATAATCCCACTGGAAAACTATCATCAGAGGAAAGAATCTTTTATCAAAGCCTCTTTCAAAGCGGTAATTCTATAACGCTTGAGCAACAGAACAATAAAATTTTAAGAGAAAGCAGAAATACCTTAAAAAACTGCTTAAAGAATAATTATGAAAAGATCAATTTTTACACGAACAGATCCTTTTTTATTATAGGAGCAATTCTTTCTCTTTTAGTTGCAGTCATTAGTGCGGCAATGACATCAAATAAACAGTTAGCTATCTTTTTTTCCATTTGGCTTACCATCTGGACTGTAGGAGTCATGGCTTTAATCTTTACTGTTAAAAATGCCTGGAGTAGCGCTATTTCTGTAAAATCCCTTAAGCATATCCTTAAAGCCGTATTTGTCACTCTTTTTTCAATACCCTTTTTAGCAGCAGAGGTTTTTGCTATTTTTCTATTATTAAATTTTACCTCTCCTTTTTTTGTTATGACCATATTTCTTCTTGGAGGAGTAAATAATGTTTTTTACCACCTACTTAAAGCGCCAACCATGAGGGGAAGACAACTTATGGATAAAATAGAAGGATTTAAACTTTTCTTAAAAGCCACAGAAGAGGACCGATTAAATAGGCTTTATGCTATAGAAAAAACTCCTCAGTTATTTGAAAAATATCTTCCCTATGCAATAGCCTTAGATGTTGAAAATGAGTGGGCTGAAAAATTTGAGAGCATTCTTAAGGAGTCACTTGTTTACGAAGAAAGACGGTATAGACCAAGCTGGTACTCAGGCACTCATTTTTATGGAGCTTCCCTTGGCTCAATAGGAGCGGTACTTTCAACAGCCATAAGTTCTTCATTTACCTCAGCTTCATCTTCAGGAGGAAGTAGTGGCGGAGGGGGTGGTGGTGGAGGTGGAGGAGGATGGTAAAAGTAATCATCCTTGATAGGTCATCCCTCCTTCATATTAGAAAGATTTCAAATTTTAAAAAGCTTTATAAAATCCACTTTTTTTGATATTCTTAATAAGGGGTATTTATGAAACAAAGGAATTTCATCAAGAAAACAACTAGATTTCTATTAGTGACGATGGTTATCTTTTTTGTTTTATTTAATTGCATCTCTCTTAAGTCAAAGAACAATGAAATAAAAATAGGACTCTTCGCTACTCTTACAGGCGTTTATCCACATCTTGGTAGGGAAATAAGGGATGGTGCTTTAATAGCTGTAGAAATGATCAATGAAGAAGGTGGAATCAAAGGCAAAAAAGTAAAACTACTTATCAGGGACAATATGTTTTCAAGAGAAAGAGCGATTAAAAATGTAGAAGAACTCATTTCTGAGGAAGTAATTGCTCTTATAGGACCTGCTACAAGCACAATGAGCTTAGAAATTCTTGATGTAATAAATAAGCATAAGATAACTACTATTTCACCCACTGCTTCATCTTCAGAACTCACAAATAGAGACGATTACTTAATTCGAATTAGGTCTTCAAATAAAGAGGATGCAAGAGTTTTAGCTCAATACGTTACAAAATTAAAAATTAAAAAATTAGCCATAATTTACGATGAAACAAATCCTGTCTATTGCCTCGATTTCATAAAAAATTTTACTCAAAACTCATCAAAGGACTTATTAGTTTATCCCTATCCTAATAATCCAAATAAAACTAAATATAAAAAACTATCTCAACTGGTGCTATCAAAAAATTCTGATGCTGTGCTAATTATTCATGAAACTTTTACTGCCTCCCTAATTATTCAGCATCTTAGAGCTCTTAATAAGGAACTAAAAATAATAATATCTCCGTGGTCAAAATCAGACAGACTTTTAGAAAATGCTGGATCAAGAGCTGAAGGAGTAATAACAGTGGACCTTTTTGAAGATAGTCCGAGGGATGAAAGATTTTTAAAATTTAAAAAGAGATTTTTCGAACGATTCCAATACAATCCTGGATTTGGAGCTACCCATGGATTTGAGGCAGTAATGGTTATTAAACAGGCTTATGAATTAAATCCCGATTCTTCGAAACTGAAGGAAACGATATTAAATAAAAGGGAATTTGAAGGGCTTCAGGGTAAAATCCTTTTTGACCGTTACGGAGATCCTATAAGAAATCCCTTTATTATTAAGATAGAAAATGGCAAATTTGTGAAGGCAGAGTGAAGATGCGAAAAAAGTTTGGAAGCTATGTTTTTATCTCCTTTTTTATATCTTTCTTACTCCTTACTTCCGGGCTAAGTTTTTCCTTTTACCTGTATGCAAAAAAACAGATAGAAGAAGAAAAAATTAATGATTACAGAGAATTATTGAGTGAAATTGTAAACTCCATTGAAAGAGAAAATTTAAAAATCTACTTAGCCTTAGATACAATCGAGAAAATTATTAACTCGAGAATACCACAAGCAGAAAAACAAAAGCAATTTGAACTTATATTCTCGCTATTTCCAGAAATTAAAAAAATCCTTATTTTAGACAAAGATTACACAGTGACACATGTATATCCCTTTGATGATGAATTTATTGGGCTTGATTTGTCGAGCATGTCTTTTATTAAGCTCGCTAAAAAAGAACAAAAAAGAAAAATCATGCCCCATGTTTGCCTTATTGAAAAAACTCTCCATTATACAATGTTTCGCTCTATAAAAAATGAACACATTCTTCTTTACTTAGATATTGACTGGATTAAACCCTTTTTCGAAAAATTCTCAGATTTCGGTCTCTACACCTTTGGTATCGATGAAAAAGGAACTGTTACATTCCATTTAAAGAGACATTTAGCTGAAGAAGAAATGAACCTTAAAAATCTTGATGCTGTAAAAACTGCCTTGAAGGGAAATGAAGGACCATTCATTGAGTATATAGATAATGGAAAGTATTTTTTGCTTGCAAAAAAAATCGAAGAACTCAACTGGATAGTATTTATGGGAGAGAAATATAATGAAGCCTTTAGTATTCTTAAATATACCCAAAGGGCAGGCATAATTTTCTATACGATTTCTTTAATTCTTAGTTTTCTTTTAAGCATAGTCCTCACACAAATACTAAAAAAACCTGTTTCAATTCTTCTTTCAAATATAGAAATGATAAAAAAAGGAGATTACAGCGTAAAGGTACCAAAGGATAGTTTTGAAGAAATGGCTGAAATATTTCCTGACTTTGTCAGATAGAATTTGTAAGTTATTGATATTTCAACAAAATGCCCTCAAAATCTGCTCATTTTTGCAC
>CAKZQH010000067.1 GCA_937139565.1 uncultured Nitrospiraceae bacterium
AGGCTGTAGACTAATTTAAAAAGTATGTCTCATTGATTTATAAGGGATTTTTTAGTTTTTGTGATGAAGTTGGGTTTTACAAATTTTTACCGGTTACTACAAGTATGTATGAATCTTCTTTGAGGAATTTATTTGCAACTCTTTTTATGTCTTCTTTCGTTACTCTTTCAATATATTCCGGATATTTATCTATGTAATCATCTCCTAATTCATAAAAATCCATTAGGAGTAAAAATTCACAAATTTTTTTCATTGTATCAATTCTAAGAGGAAAACTTCCGGTAAGAAAAGATTTAGCCTCTTTTAATTCTTCATCGGTAACACCTTGGGTTTTCATTCTTTCAAGTTCTTTAACTATCATTTTAATAACCTTACTTGTGTTTTCACTCTTTGTCTTGACCTCTATTTCAAAGGCTCCAGGTAATAAGTTGGGATAAAAGGTTGAGTAAATTGAATAGGCAAGTCCTTGTTCTTCTCTTACTTGTTTTGCAAGCCGGCTTGTAAGGCCTCCACCACCAAGAATATAGTTCATTACACTAAAGGCGTAAAAATCAGGGTCCTTTCTTGAGATACCTTCAAATCCAAGTAAGATGGTAGATTGTGTCAAATCATCTCTTTTAATGAGTTTTTCAAAAGGTTTTTGCCTCTTCTCAAACAAAGGAGCATTTATTTTTCGCCCTTCGGCTTTTCCTTGCCAGTTTTCAATGTAAGAAGAGATTAATGATTTTAACTCTATTTCATTAATATCTCCTACAAAGGAAAAAATCATTCTGTCTGGTTTATAAAATCTCTCATAAAATCTTATCATATCCTCTCTTTTAATCTCCTTAAGGGATTCAAATTCACCATGAATTGGACGTCCATAGGGATGAGAGCCGAAGAGAATCTTTAGGAATTCTTTGTTTGCTATGTAAGAGGGATCATTCTCCATTTGCTTAACAGTGTTTGCAAGTATAGATATTTCCTTTTTAATTTCATCTTCTGGAAATATGGGATTTTTAATTATGTCAAAAAAAAGTTCCACAGCTTCTTTGAGATGTCTTTTTGTACAGGCAAGAGTAATGAGCGTATAGTCAGGTTTAACCTGTTTGTCAATTGATATGGCTAAAAAATCGATCTTTTCTTCGATCTCTCTTGCGGAAAAGCTTTTAGTGCCATGTGTAAGCATATGGGCAGTTAAAAAAGCCTGAGCCGGTTTTTCTTCGTCTAAAGGCGAGGCTTCAATTAGAACGCTAATATAGACAAGAGGGATATTATCCCGATGAAGATACTTTATTTTTGAGCCGTTTTTCAGGGAAAAACTTTTAAAATTCATATTTCCAACTCCTGCAAAAGAGTAATTAAATGCAAATAAAATAAAAAAAAGAACCACTATGCCTAAAATTTTTGTTTTCATTTTGGCAACAATACTCCCACTGTTAGATTCTCTTCGTTGAGATATATCTTTGCAGAGTTAGCTATATCCTCTGCTTTGATTTTTAAAATATTTTCTCTATAGTTATTAATCATTTGCCAGTTGCCAAGCATCTCAAATCTACCTAATATGAGAGCATGCCCAAACACAGAGTCCTGACTGAAAAGAAAGGATGCTTCTACCTGATTTTTTGCTTTTTCAATTTCCTTTGGATCAACTTTTTCGCTTTTTATTTTTTCTACTTCTTCCTTTATCAATTTTTCTACTTCGTTAATGTTGTTTGAATCTTTTACTGAAGCCACAATAAAGAATAGAAAACCATCTCTGCTTAGAGGTGAATTAGATGTGGATACATCTACTGCAAGAGCCTTCTCAATTACCAGTTTTTTATATAATCTTGAGCTTTTCCCTTCACCCAGAATGCTACTTAAGATTTCAAGAGATAGACTGTCAGGATGAGGATAGGCCGGTACTTTATATGCCATTACAAGCATCGGCAGATGAGTTTTTCTTTTGAGAATAACTCTTCTTTCACCGTATTGTTTTGGTTCGAATAGAACTTTTCTTTCCATTTTATCCCTGCAGGCTGAGATACCTTCAAATTTCTCTTTTATTTTTTCTATTATTTCCTCTTTTTTCACATCACCTGCAACAATAATGAAGGCATTATTAGGACAGTAAAATCTGTGGTAGTGTTCTATAACATCCTCCAGGGTAATAGATTGAATGTCTTCGGTCCATCCAATTACCGGTCTTTTGTAAGGATGAGTCTTAAAGGCAGTTCCTATTACTTCTTCAATGATTAGATTTTCTGGATCATCTTCGTATCTTTGCCTTCTTTCTTCAAGAACTATTTTCTTTTCAAGTTCGAAATCTTCTTTTTTAAGCATGAGATTTGCCATCCGATCTGATTCGAGGTCAAAAGAGACATGTAATTTTAAGGGAGAGAGTTTTTGAAAATATACGGTGTAGTCTTTGGTTGTAAAGGCATTATCAATACCACCTTGTGATTGCACAATTTTTGAAAAAACATTGCCTGGGTAATTTTTACTTCCTCTAAACATTAGGTGTTCAAGTAAATGACTTATGCCAGATTTACCTTCTGGTTCATCAATCCCACCTACTCTGTACCATACCTGAAAGGTTGCCACAGGAGAAGATGGATCTTCGATAACGATTACTTTAAGACCATTTTTTAGATTCTCTTGTTTTATTTCACTGTAACCCATAAGTGGTAATAATAAAATAAACAAAATGGCGATGGCAAATTTTTTCATTTGATGCCAAACTTTTCTGCTATTTGCCTAATAGTCTCCTTAAGAGGACCTAAATCAGACGATTTTACCACATAGGCATCAGATGCCCAAACTGAAAAATCATCTCTGTAGTCATAGGCTGTAAGCATTATTACTGGTATATTTGGATTTTTTTGTTTTAACTGTCTTAACACCTGAATTCCATCAATGTCAGGCATCATTATATCAAGCGTAACAATATCAGGATTTTCTTTATCAAAAAGTTCAAGAGCTTCTTTACCCGAATTAGCAGCTACCACCTCATATCCTTCTTCCTCAAACTCAGCTTTGTAAAGCATGAGTATGTTCTTTTCATCATCAACAACCATTATTTTCATGACTACCTCCTGCTTTGTAAACTGGCAAATAAACTCTAAAAATTGTCCCTTTGTTTAATTCACTCTCTACATGAATTATACCACCATGTTCCTCTATAATTCTCTTCGATATTGCAAGTCCAAGACCTGTTCCGCTTATTTTCGTTGTAAAGAAGGGATCAAAAATTCTTTTCATATTCTCTTTGCTAATTCCTGTTCCTGTGTCTTCCACTTCAATCAAGAAGTAATTCTTTTTAGTTTCTTCTAATTCAGATGGAACTCTATGTTCTTTTTTCACTCTTATGGTGATTTGTCCATTTTTTGTCGCTTCATTGGCGTTTGATATGAGGTTGAGCAAAACTTCCTTTAATCTATCGTAATTACCGTCAATGCAAAAATCTTCTTCTGTAATTATTGTAAGTTCATTGGTGTTTTCTTTCAAGGTTGATCTTATCAGATTTTCCACATCGTAAATTAAGCTTTTTATGTTAAATGGTTTTTTACCCATATTATGGGGTTTAACAAAGCTTAATGTTTCATTCAATATGTTCTCAAGCCTTTTTACCTCATCTATGATGACCTTTACATAATCCTTCAGATTCTTTTCTGTTAATGCTTTATCAAGCCTCTTTGCAAATCCACCAATTGCAAGAAGGGGATTTCTTATTTCGTGGGCTACTTTTGCAGCCATTTCACCTAAGGCAGCCATCTTTTCCATTGTTACAATTTTTTCTCTAAGGGTTTTAAGCTCAGTGATATTCTTAGCCACATTGATTGTTCCCACCAAGCTGCCATTTTTATCAAAAATCGGAGAACTCGATAAGAGATAGACACCGTCGAGGTAGTTTTCCTCAAATTCACCAACAGAAGCCTTTCCTGTCTCAATTGCTTTTCTGTGAGGACAATCCTTTGGTGGATGATTCATTTTGTGAATAAGTTGAAAGCATTTTTTTTCAATTATATCCTTTTCCTTTAACCCCAGTTTATCCAAAAAGGAACGATTTACTTTTTTTATGGAAAATGTATCGTCCGTGTAATATATTAGGTCTGTTATTGAATTAAATAGCATGTCTAACTCTTTTTCAGCTTTCTCAACCTTGTCAAATATCCATGCATTTTCAATTGCAGCTGCAACTTGGTCTGCAAATCCCTTGAGAAATTTTATATCCTGCTCTGTAATTGGCTTTTTTGTATAAAAGTTGTCAACCCAAACAGCGCCGATTGCTTTATCCTTTGAAATTAGTGGGACAATAGCATAGGCTTGACTTCCTAATTGTTGAACAATTACAGGATCTAATTCTTCATTTTTTAAGTCCTTTATGTTAAAGACTTTTTTCTCTTTTATTGCTCTTGTTAGAGGTGTGTTTTCATTTAAGGAGACAGAGATATTTTTACAAAGGCGTTCAAGAAAGCTATCAGCTTCAAACTCTTTTTTATTTAAGTTTTCTAACACATCAAAGAGGGTCTTTTTTTCCTTTGCCATGCTCGACCAGATTTGCCATGCCTCTTCATAACTTGACGGACCAACAGCCATAACTCCGTTCAGAGTGTTTTTTTCCTCATCTACAAGAAAAAGCACAGCCCTATTAAATCCTAATCCTTCACCCATTGTTATAACTGTTAAGATTATTCTTAACAGTTTATCCAATTCAAGGGTGCTTCTTACAGCAGAACTTATAAAGAGAATTTTTGTCAGTTCTTCGTTTCTTCTTATCAGGTCCCTTTCTAGCTTTTTCTTCTCTGTGATATCTCTTATGATTCTGCTTACTCCTAAGATTTGCCCTTTTGCATTTTTTATTGGAGACATGGTTAGACTTACTTCTATTAATTTTCCATCTTTTGTTATCATTACCGTTTCTATATCTTTAAGGATTTCTCCCTGTCTAACTCGTTCAAAATAAAATTTTTCAACATCTATAAGGAAGTCGGGAATTATTGGAATAGGCTTATTAATTATCTCTTCGTTCTTATAACCAAAAATGTTTTCTGCTCCCTGATTCCATGCAGTAACCACATTTTCAAGGTCTGTGGCCACAATGGCATCGGCAGAGCTTTGAATAAGACTTTCTAAATAACTTTTAAGCTCATCTATCTGCGAAAGTGCCCTAATTGTTTGCATTTCTCTTTCTCTCAGGGCTTGGAACTGTAAAGATTTTAAGATTATCAATGAGGCCACAGCAGAAAAAAGCTCTCCAAGAACTATGTCCTCTTCAGTAAAATCTCCGTACCCTTCCTCAGAATCAATTTTGTTATATACAATAATAGTTCCCATAATTTCATCCTGCACTTTTAAGGGAATACAGATAGCAGAGTAAGCAGGAATATCTAAATCTTTATTTTCGAGTTGTTCTTTGCTAAATATTTTAACTTCTTTCTCTTTAATTACCTCTCCACAAAGTCCCTCATCTTTTCTTATTAGGGGTTTATTTGTCTCTATGTTGTATGTGGCTGCCACATATAAATAGCCATTTTTGGTAAGTCTCAAAACTGCTCCATGCGCATTCATTAGCTGGGTAATATGATAGATTAATCTTTCAAGAAGAATATCTGTATCTTCTGAGATTTCGAGCAATTTAATTAATTCAAATATAGCCTGTCTTTCCTTCATTGATGCAAACCGTTATAAAGTTCTATATATTTTAAAGATAATTTTTCCCATGAAAAATCTCTTTTCATAGCATTATATATAATTTTTTCAAATAGTTTTTTATTTTTATATATTTCAACAAATTTTAGAACAGCTGTTACGAGATCATCAGGGCTGTAATTTTCAAAAAGAAAACCTGTAATGTTATTTTCAACCGTATCAGCTAATCCGCCTGTTTTTCTGCAAATAGGTACAGCACCATATCTCATTGCAATCAGTTGAGTAAGACCGCAGGGTTCATATTTTGAGGGAATTAATATGGCATCAGCTCCAGCATAGATTTTGTGAGCCAAAGCTTCGTCAAATCCTATAAAAGTAGATACTTTTGAAGGATATCTATGTTGAAGTTCCTTAATTTTTGTTTCATAATAGTTTTCTCCTGTTCCTACAAATAGAAAATTTATTTCTTTATCAATTAGAGTTGGGACTGCTTCAACAATAAGGTCAATTCCTTTTTGGGAGACCATTCTTCCTATAAAACAAATCAGTGGAGACTCAAGATAGTTAGGAAGATTCGCAATCTGAAGTAGATCTTCTTTGTTTTTTATTTTATCTTCCAAGTTGCTTAAACCATAGGGTTTTTTTATGTATGGATCCTTTTCAGGATTCCATATCCTGTAATCTATACCATTTAAAATTCCTATAAGTCTATCCTGTATTTTTCTTAAAACACCGTCAAGCCCAAAGCCGAATTCTGGTCTTAATATCTCTTTTGCATAAGTAGGGCTTACAGTGGTAACAACGTCAGAGTTAAGAATACCAACCTTCAAAAAATTGATCATTCCATAAAATTCCAAACAATCAATATGAAACATTTCCCATCCAAATCCAGTAAGTTCAAGCTTTTCCTTTGGAAATACTCCCTGATAGCCAAGGTTATGGATTGTTAAAACTGTTTTTAGCTTCTCAAAACAGCTGCATTCTTTATAGAGGGTTTTAAGATATAAAGGAATCAATGCAGTATGCCAGTCGTGACAATGGATTACACTAAATCGTAGATTTAAAATTTTACATATTTCCAGAATAGCCCTTGAGAAAAATATATATCTCTCTGCATTATCTAAGTATTCTCCGTAGTTAGTTCCGTAGAGCTGTTCTCTGTCAAAAAAATCATTATGCTCAACAAAAAAGATATTTCCCAGTTTTGATGGAGTAAGCACTAAATTTCCATCCTCATCTAATTGAGCTTTTGCAGACCTAATCCCTCCGAATTTACTAATCCCTCCAATAGAAACCTCGTATAAGATTCCACAATCTTCAACCCTATCATAGTATTTTTCTCTTGTTATCCTATAATAAGGAAGAAAAAGTGTTACATCTAATCCCTTTTTTAAAAAATCCTTGAAAAGCGAACCTACTACATCTCCCAGTCCGCCTGTTTTTGAAAAAGGATAGGCCTCTGCTGAGATTAGGGCTATTTTCATATTTTAGCCTCCCTCATGAATCGGGCTGCTTCCTCAGGTGGAGTTGGGTTGATAAAAAAGCCAGAGCCCCATTCAAATCCTGCAGTTTTTGTAAGTTTTGGAATAATCTCAATATGCCAGTGATAATAATCGTTTATTTCATCATTAAATGGAGAGGTATGCAACACATAGTTATAAGGTGGAGTTTCCAAAACTGCGTCAAGTTTTTTTAGTGTTGTCTGAAGAGCTTCAGCAAGAAGAGTAAAACTCTTTTCACGGGGTTCAAATTTTGATTCATGTCTTTTTGGTAAAAGCCATGTTTCAAAGGGTTCTCTAGGAGCAAAGGGTGCCAAAACAATGTAGGCTTCATTTTGATAGATAACTCTTTTGTCTGTTTCTAATTCTTGGGCAATTATATCGCAGAAAATACATCTGTCTCTTAGTTCAAAGTATTTCTTTGATGAAGACATTTCCTCTGAAACATGATTGGGAATAACGGGTAATGCTATAAGCTGACTGTGGGAATGCTCAATTGTTGCTCCTGCCGATTCTCCCTCGTTTTTAAAGATTAAAACATATTTAAATCGTACATCTTTTTTAAGGTCAGTCAAACGAAAATAATAGGCCCATAAAACATCCTCTACAGCTTTTAAAGACATTGAGGAAAGAGAGGCAAGGTGATCAGGTGTTTCTATTATAACTTCATGGGCACCAATGCCATTCATTTTGTCATAAACACCTTCTCCTCTTTTATTTAAATCTCCGTGTATTTGAAGGGCAGGGAATTTGTTTGGAACAACCCTTAAAGTCCACCCTGGTGTGTTAGGGGGTGTATTTGGAGGCCTGAAGGCAATAATTTCATTGGGAGCAGTATTTTCGTTACCAGGGCAAAATGGACAAAATCCTTTTATTTTTCTCTTTTGAACAACTGGTGTAAAATCTGAAGGTCTTTTGCCTCTTTCGATAGCAATTATAACCCATCTTCCTGATATAGGATCTCTTCTTAACTCAGACATAATATCCTCCCGCCATAAGTTTAACCATCAAATTTATAAAAGTTACTTCTTTCAATTATTGAAATACTACTACCTCTTTTTAAGAGTCTTAGAATTAGACATCCTCATGATCATATTTTTATTATGCATTGCTTTAACTCATAGGTTAAATAGTTATTAATTTTGTATAATTATACCATTGTGGCACGACTTTTTCATTATAAAGTAGTGAATAATGCCTTTGGAGATCCCTGTGTATTTATAAAACTTCTTAGGGAAAAAAGGGCTTTACTATTAGATCTGGGGGATATAAGAAAAATTCCATTTAGCGAAATACTCAAGGTAAGCCATATTTTTGTTACCCACACCCATATTGACCATTTTATTGGTTTTGATCAAGTAATAAGAGCCATCTTAAGAAGAACGGAGCCTCTTAAAATTTATGGCCCAGAGAATATAATAGAATGCATTAATGGTAAACTTAGAGGCTATACTTGGAATCTTGTTTCTGACTATCCAATTGAAATAGAGGCTTATGCCATAAAGGAAGATAAAGTAGAGGCTGCAAAATTTGTAGCGTCAAGGAGATTTGAGCTGGAGAAAATCGCCGATTTGCCCTTTCACAAAAATCTTATTATCGAGGAACCTTTATTCAGAGTGAGAGCTTTAGTTTTATCTCACGGAATTCCTGTTATAGCCTATTCAATAGAGGAGGACTTTCATATAAATATTAACAAAGTTGAGCTGGAAAGAGCCGGACTTCAGATAGGTCCTTGGCTGGGAGAATTAAAAAAACAAATAAAGGCAAATTATAGCTACCATCCATTAAAAATTTTGAAGAAAAAAAGTGAAAATTCAGTGGAAATAGAAACTCCAAAGGGTAAAATGAATATAGAAGAGCTTTTTCCCATCCTGAAAATTACTAAAGGAGAAAAGATTTCCTATGTTATGGATGTATCTCCTACAAGGGACAATATTGATAAAATTATAGAGTTTGTAAGAGACTCGGATATTCTTTTTTGCGAAGCCTATTTTTTAAGCAAAGATAAAGATAGAGCATTAGAAAGAAATCACCTTACTGCTCAAATTACCGGTGAAATAGCAAGGGAAGCAAAGGTTGGAGAGTTGAAGATACTTCATATTTCTCCAAAATACATTAATAACCCTGAAGAAGTTTATAGAGAGGTAGAGTTATCAAGGCATTTCCATTTAAAGCAAAATTTATAGTTTTATCCATTATTTTTATCTCTTGCTCAAGCCTTTTAATAAGCGGATATTTTCTTTATAAAAATGCTAAGATTGCAACAAAAGAGTCACTGAAGATGCAAGCTTTGGGAATTACAGTGACTCTAAACAGTTTGATTCAAAATTTAGACTTTAAAAGGCTTCAAAAAGAGGGAAGCTCAATCATGTCTCAAATGCTTATAGATGAAAGATGGGAGGGTATTGCTTTCATAGCTCTTTATGATGAAAAAGGTAAGGTCTATCTGCATTCCAATCCTGCTCTTATTGGTAAAAACTTTGATGAAATAAAGAGCTTTTTTAAAGAGGATAGCCCATACTATCATAAGATATTACTCAAAACAGGTGAGGAAGTATTCGTATCTGATACAAAAATAAAAATTTCCAATAATATTTATCTATTAAGAGTGGCACTTCATACTTATCCAGCAGAGACGCTTTTGAGAACTGCTAAAACTCATCTTTTCTTTATTTCAACCGCTGTGATACTGATAATTCTTGCTGGATTAGTTTCAATTTTGATGATGGATAAAATTGAAAAAATGCAATTAAAACTTAAAGAACTCGAGAAAGTATCGATGCTTTCAAGGGTTTTAGTTCATGAAATCAGAAATCCTCTCGGAAGTATTAAAGGATTTGCTCAGTATTTGATTAAAAAAATAGAAGAACCAACTCTTCTAAGTTATATGGAAATAATTTTAAAGGAAAGTCTCAGGATTGAGAGATTGAGTAACGAAATATCTGATTATGCCAACCCCCATGCTACTACTGTTACTGAAGTTAATCTCAAGGAGCTTTTTTCAGAGATAATTTTGCCATTTATGAATCAAAAAGAGATATTAATCAATGTCAATACAGAAGAGATTTTTCTTAAAACAGACAGAGATAAACTCAAGCAGATTATCTCTAACATCTTGCAAAATGCTGTTGATGCTCTTGAAGATTCAAAGGATAAGATGATTTTTATCGATGCAAAGAAAAAGGGAAAGGCAGTAAGATTAGAGATAAGGGATACAGGTGTTGGAATGGATGAATATACATTGCAAAGAGCAACTGAGGCTTTTTTTACCACAAAACCTAAAGGCACAGGATTAGGGCTTGCCATAGTTAGTAGACTTTGTGAAATCCTTAAGATAGATATTAAAATAATGAGTAAAGAAAAAGAGGGCACTACTGTATGTCTGACAATACCAGAATCCTTATAGTAGAAGACGATAATTCCTTTGCTTCTCTTCTTAGAACACTTCTTGAGGATGAAGGATACTTAGTAAAGGTTTTTCATGATCCCGATGCTGCATTAAAAGGACTGGCTAATTTTTTGCCTCATCTTGTTATTACTGATTTAAAAATGCCCAAGATGGATGGTATAGCCTTTATAGAAAAGGCAAAAGATATAATTCCAAATACTCCTTTTATAGTCATAACTGCCTTTGCATCGGTTCCATCAGCAGTAGAGGCTATGAAGAAAGGTGCAATTGACTACATAACCAAACCCCTTTCTTCTCCAGAGGAATTCCTTCAGATTATAAATAAAGTGGCTCTTCCTCTAAAAGATTCTACGCTTTTTGAAAAGGATGCTCCTAAAGGAGATGAAATTCCTTATGATATTTTATTTGCTGGCATGGAAAACATATACAAGATGATTATAGAGGTTGCAAAAACAGATACAACTGTTCTCATATTGGGAGAGACAGGCACAGGCAAATCAGCCATTGCAAAGGCCATTCACAGATTAAGCGGTAGAAAAGGTCCTTTTGTTGAGATAAATTGTGCTTCAATTCCTGAATCTCTTATAGAGTCAGAACTTTTTGGTTATGAAAGAGGTGCTTTTTCAGGTGCCATTAGACAGAAACAAGGAAAAATAGAACTTGCAAAGAATGGAACCCTCTTTTTAGATGAGATAGGAGAACTTACTCTTTCGGTGCAGGCAAAATTTTTAAAAGTTCTACAGGATAAAACCTTTGAGAGACTTGGAGGACTTGAAAGTATTCGAACAAATGCTCGTTTTATAACAGCAACTAACAGAGATCTAAAGAGATTAATTAAAGATGGAAAATTTAGAGAAGACCTATACTTTAGACTAAATGTTTTTCCTCTAAATATCCCATCTCTTAGGGAAAGAAGAAAGGATATTTTAAAAATCTCGCAGTATCTGCTTCAAAAAATCGCAATAAAACTTGGTAAGGAAAAAAAATTTTTCAGTGAAGCTTCGCTTAAAATTCTGCAAGATTATCCTTTTCCAGGAAATATTCGAGAACTGGAAAATATGATAGAGCGGGCAGTAATTCTTTCAGACAAAGAGGAGATCGAACTTCAGCCTGAAGAGATACTTTTAGAAGAAAATCAGGACTTAAAAGCCATAGAAAAAAGAGCAATCCTTGATGCTTTAAAAACCACAGGAGGTAACAAAAAAAAGGCCTCTCAGCTATTAGGAATATCTCTTAGAACCCTCTACTATAAGATTAAAGAATATGGGATAGAGGATTAATATAAAAGATCGACAAATAGAAAAAGCCTTTTAGATAATCACTGAACTGTTATTAGAGTTTCAAATGTAGATCAATTTTTTATCTATTACCTGACTTAATCGCTATAAACTTAAAAAACCACTGTAAATCAATGATTTATCATCTAAAAATTAGTCTACACACCCTCTAAGCCATATTTAAACCCAACTTCATCACAAAAACTAAAAAATCCCTTATAAATCAATGAGACATACTTTTTAAATTAGTCTACAG
>CAKZQH010000068.1 GCA_937139565.1 uncultured Nitrospiraceae bacterium
GCTCGCAATGACGGATGAGGGGAGAGACGAGATTGCGGAGCCTGTTCCGAACCTAGTGAGGAATCCTGCTCCTCGCAATGACAGAAAAGAAAATCCTCGCAATGATAGAAGAGGGAGAGAGGTTCTAATTGCAAGAATAGAGCGGAACGTAAAGAGATAATCAGATTCGCAAATGAGATAACAAAGCAGGAGGAAAATATAGACAGTTAGAGAGAAATCGGATAGTTAAATATAGGTTAGAGAGCATGTAGACTAATCTGTAGATAATAACTCATTGATTTACAGCGGTTTTTACGTTTATTGCGATTAAGTTTGGTATCTGTTCATGTGTAGTATAGGCATAAGTCCTTCAAGAAGCTGGGATTTAATCTTCTTTGCTGACTTCTGATATTTTTTTGCATTTTCGTTGATGATTGCCTTTCTGTTACTCATGTTGTATACTCCATTTGGTATCAAGGCAATCATCTTGGAAACCTTCTGTAGGTAAAATTAATTTGTGAATAAGGGGTTTTACAGGATGATTGCCTTTTTTGTCAATTTTGAGGAAACAATCCCTTTTCGAAGAGATTTTTTTGAGGAAAGGCGGGGGGTTGTCGATTTAAAAAATTTTTTTTATAATTATGCATGAGATCGAAATTTCTGATTGAGGTTAACAGATATTCCTTCTCTGTATCTCTCCTGAGAGGTTATCTCCAGAGACTGATTGGATCTCAAGTAGACTTAGAAAGCTATAAAAACTTAAGACAATAGGGGTAATCCGAATGAGTGTAACATCCACTTTCAAGTGGCTGGTAACTCTTTTTCTCCTTTTTCTCCCCTTAGTCGCTGATGGTTATCTATCTTATGCTGCTCAAATCGACGAAAGGCGAATTAAAAACCACAGTTACCATTTTTCATCACTAAACAGCACCGTAACCCTGGTGGATGGAAAATACTCGGATCCGAATCTGGCTGAGGTGAGGTTACTAAGTTACACTGTGAGACCTCCGTCGTTACAGAGATATGAAACACTTCCCGATGTGGCTATTATCTTTGAGATAGTCAGAGAGGGTAAGAAATATCATGAGATCCTCGGATTAGTAAGCACAGAAAATCAATTATTACAGACCAATTCAATTATCATCGAAACGATTTTGCAGTCTAACTTGCCTGTAAAAGCCGTTAGTGATATGTATATGTATATGTCTACTGGCGATCGTGACATTCGACCAAGGAGGTTAACTTCCTGTGTTAATGTGATTTTGAGACTCGACTCTGGTGTGGAGAGCTTGTGTTTCTTACTTTCAAAATCAAAGGATCCACCCTCTTATATACTGAGGTACGAGGTGCCTAAGATCGTGAAAAAACCAGCTCTCTATCTCTATCCACTCACGGAAACAATGGTAAGTGTAAAACTCCGTCCGCTCGGACATCTTACAGAGACCATTCCCGATTACAGGAATGAATGGAAGGTTAGAGTAAGTGCTGAGGGTTTGATAGAGAGAAGATACAGATATCTGTTCTACGAGGTTTCCCTTTGGTATCCAGTTGAGGCTCCTGATGAGGGCTGGTGCGTAAAGTACGAAAACCTCAAAGCTTGGTTAACGAAAAAATTACCCTCTTTAGGCCTCAAGGATTGGGAGGTAAGAGACTTTGTAGATTACTGGTTGAAAAATCTTAAGAGAGTTGAATACTACATCATAAAACCTCTCTCCCAGGAATGGATTAACACCAATCTGAGCGTGGAGATTGATCCCAAACCAGACACCTTTATCCGTGTTATTCTCCTCTTTATACCTTCCAATAAACCTGTAAACCTAAAAGAACCGATTATCTCCCCACTAAAAAGAAAGGGGTTCACTGCTGTTGAGTGGGGCGGAATTGTAGGGGCAAATTCAAGCTATGTCTCTGAAGACGGGCCTGCTGACTCAACTTACAGTCGTGCAGATATTTACGACACTCGTAAGATTGGGCTAATTCCTCTGAGAGGAGTAACTATACAGAGAGATTCTATCAGAATCAGAGTCAGCAGTGGTGGCTGTACGGATACGAAACATGTGAGAGCTTCAGTAAAGGTTAATACTCTGGACCGGACAAAGATTCCAGTGTGTGAGATAGGATTCTATCGGACCATGCCAGATAATTGCAAGGCAAATTTTCCTGATGGTGTTTTTTTAGAATACGACATGGTCCATGACCTTGGAATTAAAGGTCCATGTATGGTAAGAATTCTCAATCCTGTGCTCGTGGAAGGCGTTGTCAAATCTGCACAATCTGAAACAAAAACGGCTGCTGATTACAAAATCACCCTCAAAAAGGCACTAATTGAAGCCACCATCAAGGCCATTCAGATGGAGCTTGATCAGGAGAGAAAGTCATTAAAGGCGATTAGGGATGAAAAAATTCAATTTCTTAAGAGAGAACTCAACCGGTTAGAGAATATAAAACCTGAGGATTACATATTAGAGGGACATGGGGAGAGAGAGACTTTTGACTTTACATACGGTCCATTAATACCGCCAGAGGAGAGAACTGTAGAGGCTCTAATCAATAGAGACTTAGCAATTGGATCATTGCTGAGCGTTCCCACCATGAGAAAATCTGGACCCTTTTATCGAGTGGCAGGCATTTTCAGGAGTAATTTTGACAGCATGGAACTTGCAGTCCGCAAAGTGAAAATATACCTGGTGTATAAACGTGATTATTTTGGCTTCATACCAAGCTACTATGTTTTTGTTGAGAGAATCCTTGATGAGTAACTGGCTAACTCATTCAGTTGTAGGCCTCTTTATTTTTACCTTAACCTCTCATTCCCTTGGAGGGGTTGATAGAGTGAGTGTTAAGCTTGTCAGGAACTATTCATATTTTCTCAAGTTCTCTCAATCAACGGTGAAACTTGTTGATGGCCTTTACAGGAGACTCAATTATCCCGATGATGTTCTGATTGTCAGACTAATGAGATTTCTCTTAGTAGATCTGAATGGGGATAAAAGAAGGGATGCCGTAGTAATCCTCTCCCAGAGCGGCGGCGGCAGTGGAACTTTCTATGAAATTACCGCACTTCTTACAAAGAACGGTGAAGTCTATCAGACCGACTCCTTTGTAATCGGAGATCGAATCAGTGTAGAAAAATTTAAGATCCTTAAAAACCATGAATATCCACGGATTCTACTAGAAGTTCATAATTGGTCACCCGATGAGGTCTTTCTCCGTAAGACTGAGTTCTGCTTTACCTTAGTAAAAACTTTAAATCCACATCAGCCCTTTCAGTTGGTTGAGTGTGGCTTAGAAGGGAGGTGAGGTAGTGAGTAAGTTTTTGCGAATTTTTATTGTTGCGGCTGCAATGCTAACCCTCATGGCTGATGGTGCTTGGGGGGAGGAATCGAAGGAGAATTCGCAAGATTCAGCTTCAAAGGACTGTTGGGAAGAATACTATGAGTGTGGAACAAAAAAGGATTGCCGTGATGTGGAGATCAAGCCTGGATATGTAACTAGAGTGTGTGCAGAGGTACCGATTAGATGCAAAAAAATAGTTTGCAAAGAAAAAAAGTGAGGTGAATGATGATGATTAAAAAATCTATTCTTTCAATTCTGCTTATTCTAACCCTGACAGCTCTCTCATCTAAGGAGGTCCAGGAGGGATGGATGGTGTTCAAGGACTCCTCATCGACCATTCTCTATGTTAGCGAAGGGGTGAACTGTACGCCATGGAATTTGCAGGTTGATGGATGTTATGAAAGAGTCTGTTGCTGTGACAGTAATGGTCAACATTTCTGCGAAAGATGCTGTCCCGATCAATCTGGCAAATGCATTGCAGTGAGAGTAAAGTGCTAGGCAGAGGATGACAGCAATGAACAGGCTCAGCATGCCTCATCTCATGGTAATTCTTATCCTACTTTCTTGAGTATTTGTAACTCCAGATCCTGCTATTTCTGATCCTGGTAGGCCCGGGGTTCGAGAGAAACCTATTCCAGGTCAACGACCTGGCGAGACGTGTTATGAGATAATCTACGTGTGTGATGTCGAAGAGGTGTGCGAAAAGTTACCTGTTAGGGGCGAAATAGTAGAGGTTTGCTCAGAGGTAAAGAAGCTGTGTACAGAGGTTATATGCAGCAGAAGTGAATAAAATCAGCTGAGGAGTTGACCATGAGGGACTCTTGCCCTCAAAAATGTTTCCAGAAAATATGTCATAACCTATAGGC
>CAKZQH010000069.1 GCA_937139565.1 uncultured Nitrospiraceae bacterium
CATTAGGCAGCTTTTTTGAATTTTTCCATTATTTTCCAACTTTTAAGAATGTCAACGGCGCGCTGAAGTTGGTTGTCATCCTTTTCATCCACTTCTTGAGGAGCTTTCTCCTGTGGTTCTACCTTTTCGCCTTTCATGTGTTGTTCAAGGTCTTTTTCTCTTATAACAGGTACTTCTTTGCCATTTTTGCTTTCAAGCTTAACAATAATGTCTGGCATTATACCAACTGCGTGTATGCTTCTACCTTTAGGTGTGTAATATTTAGCAGTTGTGAGTTTCAAAGCAGATCCATCACTAAGAGGAATTAGACTTTGAACTGAGCCTTTTCCAAAGGTTTGAACGCCTAAAATTATAGCTCTGCCCCAGTCTTGAAGTGCTCCAGCAACAATCTCCGAGGCACTTGCTGAGCCCTGATTTACAATAACAACCATAGGAATATTGGTATAAGCAGGTCTTAAGTTTTCTGTGAAATAATCTATTTTTTCTCCACCCTTTCCTTTAATTGAAACTACAAGGTGTTTGGCAGGTAAAAATTGCTCGGAAACATCAACTGCGCTCTGAAGAAGCCCACCAGGATTGTTTCTTAAGTCGAGAATAAGGCTAGTCATTCCGCTTTCTTTAAGGGATTTAAGAGCATTTGAAAGGTCCTGCGCCGTAGTTTCCTGGAACTGAACCAATTTAACATAGCCGATTTCGTTATCAATCATTTTATACTTGACACTTTTGATTTTTATAATATCTCTAACAATCGAAATATCTCTCGGTTCTTTCCAATCATCCCTTTGAATTGTAAGTATGACTTTTTTGCCCTTTGGTCCACGCATTTTTGACACAGCGTCATTAATGTTCATGTCTTTTGTGGGCTGACCATCGATTTTTAATATTTTATCACCTGCTTTAATACCAGCTTTCCATGCTGGAGTGTCTTCAATAGGAGCAATAACAGTAAGAGCATTATCCTTGATGCCTATCTGAATTCCTATTCCTCCAAATTCACCTTTTGTCTCTGTCTGAAACTCCTTGTAAGCTTCAGGTGTCAGATAGGCAGAATGGGGGTCCAGGGAATTTACCATACCTTTTATTGCAGAGCGAATGACTTCTTTTGGATTAACATCATCCACATAGTTCTTGTTTATTGTTGTAAATACCTCTGTGAAGGTCCTCAGATCTTCATAAATAGAATCAGTGTTTTGGGCTGCTGACCATCTTCCGATGATTACACCCGTACAGGCAATGATTATTACTATTGCAATTAATTTGAGTCTTTGCTTCATATTTTTAAATGCCTCCTTTTTATTTTTTTAACCACAACTCAGGATTAAGTGGTTTTCCTCTGTATCTTATTTCGAAATATAATGCAGGACTGTCAATACTTGATTTATCACTAACTGTTCCTATAACTTGCCCTGCATTGACAAACTTATCTGCATTTACAGCCATTGAGCCTAAATTTCCATATACAGTATAGTAACCCTCTCCATGACTTATTATAACAAGGTTTTCATAACCCTTAAAATAGTTCGCATATACCACTTTACCCTCAGCGGATGCTTTAACTGATGTACCAGGAGAGGCTTTAATATAAATTCCACTTCTAAACATTGGTACATTGAATACAGGATCCCGCTGATTTCCATAGTGGGCAATCACAGGTCCATTGACTGGCCAAGTGAGTGTTCCTTTGCGTTTGGTAAAGCCCGAATCAGGAATAGATTCAACTTTGCCTGTTCGCTTTTCTCTTTTTTCTGTTTCTTGCAAAAGTCTTGTCAGTTTTCGTGCATTTTCCTCAAGTTCTCTAATTTTTCTTTCGTAAAGTGCTTTATTTTGTCTTACTTGAACAAGCAAAACCTCCTTTTCTTTTTTCTTTATATTTTGCTCCTCTTGAATCTTTTTTAATGATTCTTCCTCCTGCTTCAGAGATAATTTTAGTTTTTTCAGCTCTTGCTCGTAACTTACAAGTTTGGCAAGCTCTCTTTTGTATTGACTGATGATTTCTTTATCAATGTTTACTATTGTATTTGTATTTCTCATCAAACGAAAGGCCTTTGTAAGGTCTTCTTCCATTAATAACCTTAAAAAAGGGTCTGGTTGGGCATTTAGTCTTTGAATCTCCTGAACTCTTGATGAAAGATATTTTTTACGCTTCTCAATTTCCATATTATATTTTTCAATGTCTTTTTCTGCCTCGATGATGCTCTTTTGAATTTTTAATATCTTTTCTCTACGATTTTTAATTTTTCCTTCTATGACCTCAAGTTCTCGAGTGACTCTCTTTAGCTCTTCTACCACATTTCTTTCAATCTTTTCTGTTTCCTCTAACTTTTTCTTGTGAATATTCAATTCTTTTTTTATATTTTTAAGCTCATCCTTTGGTTGAGATGCAAGGCACAGGGAATATAAGAAAATAAGCATCAATATAATTAAAATTGTTTTATTTCCCATAGCTACTGATATTTTATTCTACCAAGTGCTAAAAAAGAAGAAATTATTCCAAAAAACATTCCGGAAATTGGCAAAATATATAAAACTTCCAGAGGAAATACTATTTGACTAATAGCAGGTAGAAAGGTATATAGATTTTTAGAATGCAATGTGAAATATATTAATACCAAACAAAATTCGGCAAATAGTGTTCCTCCTATTCCTATGATTGCTCCTTCCATGAGGAAAGGCAGTCTTATATAAGAGGGAGTTGCACCTAAAAGTTTCAATATTTCTATTTCCTCGGTTTTTTTCCAGTAAAAACTTTTCACGGTAGCATAAAGGATAAATAAAATAGCAATCGAAAGAAGAGTTAAAATAAAAACTCCGAAATTCAAAACAGTTATTCTCATAATATTTATGCCTTTAACTATGTTTACAGGATAATAAACATCTTCTACAAATGGTAATTTTTTAATTTTATTAGCAATTAACTCAACACTATTTAAGCTGTCTTCCTTTACAAAAGCTTCTATTGTGTCTGAAAGAGGATTATATCCAATAAGCTCAATCAACTGAGGATCAATCATACTTTTCATCTCCTTGAGAGCGTCCTCTTTGGAGATATAGTTTAACTTTGAGAAAACCCCCAGTTTTTTTAAATCTTCTGTTAATGAAGCAATATCGTTTGAATTTGCTTCTTTTTTTAAATAAACCACAACGGAAGCTTTTGTTGACAGCTTCTTGGTAAAAATTTCCACATTGTAAATTATCAAGAAAAGGGCTGTAAATATAAAAAAGCATATGCCTATGCTCATTGTTGCCATTAGGGTTGACCATCTGTTAAGCCACAATCCTTTAATTGCAGAAATTATGTGATCTTTCATTGGATTATTTTCCCTTCTTTTAATGTAAGTACTCTATAGGGTGAGTTTCTGAAAAAATCAGGATTATGAGTCGCTATCAAAACAGTGCAGCCCTGAGCATTGATTTTTTTTAGAAGTGAAAACACATCCTCAGATGTTTGCGGATCAAGATTTCCTGTAGGTTCATCAGCAAGGATTACCTTCGGATTTGTTACAACTGCACGAGCTATGGCAACTCTTTGTTGTTCACCTCCAGATAGTGTGCGAACAATACTGTCTGATTTATGTCTGAGAGATACTTCTTTGAGAACATCGATAACTTTTCTTTTTATATCCCTTTCGCCAATGATTTTTAAGGGTAAAGCAACGTTATCAAAAACTGTTAAGTCCTGTCTGAGTTTAAAATCCTGAAAAATAAAAGTTGCAAATCTCCTTAGGTGAGGTATCATGGAATGTTTAATCTTTGTAAGTTCAAATTCTCCAACTTTTATCTGTCCTTCATCAGGTATTTCACTTCCAAAGATTAATTTTAAGAGAGTAGTTTTTCCCGCTCCTGAAGGTCCAGTTATAAAAAGCAGTTCTCCCTTTTCAACATGGAAGGACACATCATTTAAGACAGCCACTGACTCATAGTATTTATAGACATTTGAAAGGGTTATCATTTCTTCAAATTTTCTTTAACTGTTTGAACAATATTTTCCGCTGTTAGTCCATAATATTTGAGTAGTTCTTTCCAATTTCCAGAACAACCAAAGGTATCTCTAACTCCTATTCTTTTTAAGGGCTTCTGACAATTCTCTGACAAAAATTCCGCTACTGCAGAGCCGAGCCCTCCTATGATAGAATGCTCTTCAGCAGTAACTATTAGTTTTGATGCTTTTGCAATATTATATAAAACTTCTTCGTCAAGAGGTTTTACACATGAAAAATTTGCCACTCCTGTATCAATTCCCTCTTCGTTTAATATTTGAGAAGCCTTTAATGCCTCTGCTAACATTATTCCATTGGCAATTATATTTACATCTTTGCCAATTTTAAATACATAGGCTTTACCTATTTGGAAATTATAATCCTTTGGCATTAAAGAAGGAACCTTTGCTCTTCCTAATCTTATATAAACTGGTCCGTAATACTCTGCAGCAACTGATACTGCTTGGGCTGTTTCATAGGCATCTGCTGGAACAATTACTGTCATACAAGGGATTACTCTCATGAGAGATACATCTTCAAGAGCCTGATGGGTTGCACCATCTTCTCCAACTGTAATACCACCGTGCGTAGCTACAATTTTTACATTGGCATGGGAATAGCAAACGCTCTGACGAATTTGCTCCCAAGCTCTCCCTGTTGCAAAGATTGCAAAGGTTGATGCAAAAGGAATCTTTCCAGTGAGTGCAAGGCCTGTAGCTGTTCCCATCATGTCTTGCTCAGAAACACCCATGTTGAAAAATCTCTCTGGAAAGCTTTTAGCAAAATTTATAGTTTTAGTTGAGCAACTCAGATCCGCATCAAGAACTACGATGTTAGGATTTTTTTTACCAAGTTCAACAAGAGTTATACCATAGGCATCTCTTGTTGCCATGTCTTTACCGTAAAGTTCTGATATTTCTGCTATAGCACAGCTACACTCAGTTTTTCCCATTGCCAAGCTCCTTAAGCGCAATTTCAAGCTCCTCTTGAGTAGGAGCAACACCATGATACTTAGCTTTGCCCTCAAAAATGGATACACCTTTACCCTTTATCGTATTTGCCACTATCATTGTTGGCATACCTTTAATTTTTTCAGCTTCATTAAGGGCACCTACAATCTCTTCCATATTGTGTCCATCAATGGATAACACATTCCATCCAAAAGCTTTAAACTTCTCTTCAATCGGTTCAATGTTCATAACATCTGTGCAGTATCCGTCTATTTGAAGGTTATTATGATCAATAATGGCACAAAGATTATCTATTTTATAATGGGCTGCTGTCATTGCAGCTTCCCAAATCTGACCTTCCTGAATTTCTCCATCTCCGAGAAGACAGTAAACACGTGATGGAATTCCACTAAGTTTGAGTCCAAGAGCCATTCCATTGGCCACTGACAATCCCTGTCCAAGAGAACCGGTTGATACCTCAACTCCTGGAAGACTTTTACAACATGGATGGCCCTGTAAAGGTGAGTTTAATTTTCTTAGGGTACTAAGTAAGGCTCTATCGAAGTAACCACAAAGAGAAAGCACTGCATACAAAACTGGAGCAGCATGCCCTTTTGAAAGGACAAATCTATCTCTCTCAATCCATTGAGGATTTTTAGGGTCATGCTTCATTTTATAAAAATACAATGCTGCCACTATGTCAGCAGCAGAAAGGCTTCCTCCCGTATGCCCTGAACCCGCTTGAGCAAGCATCTTAACAATTTCGATTCTAAGTTCTCGTGCCTTTTCCTTTAAAAAAGAGATATCTCTCACATTCTCACCTCTTTATTTCTTTAACTTTTTAATTATAAATCAAATCTCTTAAAAAAGACATCCCAATCAAAATATGAAATTTGAATTAATAATAGAAAATGTCACATTTTCAGAAAAGCTCCTCAAAAATGACAAAAGCAAAGGAACAATGGTATCTTAAAAGAATATGCAAGAGATTTATTTGGTAGATGGAAGTTGTTTTATTTATCGAGCCTACTATGCAATTAGACACCTGAGCACATTAAAAGGGATTCCCACAAATGCTATATATGGCTTTACAAGAATGCTTCTTAAGCTACTTAGAGATAGAAAAGTTCAATATATGCTTATTGCTTTTGACAGTCCCCATCCAACTAAAAGACACAGGATATATGAGGAATATAAAATAACAAGACCAGAAACTCCTGAGGATCTTCCCCTTCAAATAGGCTATATAAAGGAAATTGTTGATTGCTGTGGAATTAGCAGGTCAGAAATCGCAGGTTATGAGGCTGATGATATAATTGCCACATTAGCAAGTAATTTAGAGAAGGAAAGTGCTTTAGGTAATCTTTTCGTTAATATCGTTACTCTCGATAAAGATATGTATCAGCTCATATCTGATAGAATCAAAATCTACGATCCTTTCAACGATTTAACAGTAGATAAAGATTATATTCTTAAAAAATTTGGGATCACACCAGATATGCTAACGGATTTTATGGCACTTGTTGGTGACAATATTGACAATGTTCCAGGAGTAAAAGGTATTGGTGAAAAAACAGCATCTGAGCTTTTAAGAAGATACGGGTCTATTGAGAATATATTGAAAAATCTTGAAATCTTAAAACCTGCTCGAGTAGCTAAACTTATAAAGGAAAATATTGATTTTTTAGGTTTAAGCAAAAAGTTGGTTCAACTCGATAAAAATGCGCCTATTGAAATAAAAATTGAAGAGTTGAAAATAAAAGGAATAGATAAAGATAAAATAGTTAAAATTTTTAATGAACTGGAATTTCACTCTCTTTTAAAGGATATTTTGCAAGAAGATAAAGAAGAGGTAGAAATTCAAAGCTCTCCAATAACCCAAAACAAAGAAGAATTTTTAAAGCAAATTGAGAAAAAGGGATTTTTCGGGGTCCAAATTGAAAAAGACCTGATATGGCTTGGGGTTGACAACCTGGTTTTGTCACTGCCCTTAAAAGAACCTTTGGTGAAAAATCTGATGGAATCGAATTTAACAAAAATTTTTCATAATGCCAAAGAAAGTATGAAAATTTTAAAAAGAGAAGATATAAAAATTTCTACTCCCTATTTTGATACCATGATTGCTGCCTATCTGTTAAATCCAAATAAAGGAAAATATCATTTAAGCGATCTTGCCCTTGAATATTTTGGGAATCTATACACTAACCAGTCGTCTCAAAGCGACCTATTGTTAATGATAGAGATTTATCAAAAATTGTGCAGAGATATAAAGCAGATGGAACTTGAAGATGTATATTTCAAAATAGAGCTACCCATTGTCGAAGTCATAACAGAAATGGAAGAGGCTGGAATCAGGATAAATGTTTCAAAGCTTGAAGCCCTTAATAAATTAATTACATCTGAAATTGGAAAACTTAAGAGTCAAATTTATAGTATTGCAGGCTTTGAGTTTAATATTAATTCTCCTAAACAACTTGCAGAAGTCCTTTATGATAAGTTAGGTCTAAAAACAAGAAAAAGAGGTAAAAAGGCTCGTTCTACTGAGATGGATGTTTTAGAGGAACTTAGGAGTCAACATGAACTTCCCGAACATATAATTAACTATCGAGGCCTTAACAAGCTCTTAACATCCTATCTTATTCCGCTTAGAAATTATATAAATTTGCATACAGGCAGAATTCACGCTACGTGGTCTCAGACAGTAGCAGGAACTGGAAGAATTGTAAGTAGTGATCCTAATCTTCAAAATATCCCAGTTAAGGGGCATTGGTCTCAGTATTTAAGAGAAGTTTTTATTCCTGAAGATGGATGCGTATTTTTAAGCGCAGATTATTCACAGATTGAGCTTAGAATCTTAGCCCATTTAAGCGAGGATAAAAATTTAATTCAGGCGTTTAAAAAGGGTAAGGATATTCATACAGCAACTGCTTCTGAGCTTTTCTCTGTTTCTGAAGAAGAGGTAACAGATGAGCAAAGACGCGTTGCAAAAACTGTAAATTTTGGAATCTCCTATGGAATAAGTCCTTTTGGTCTTTCGGAATCAATAAAGATTCCCTATGAAAAAGCTGAAGAAATTATTGAAATTTACTTTCTGAGATATCCAGGCATTAGAACATTCATTGAAAAAGCAAAAGCCTTTGCAAGAGAAAAGGGTTATGTTAGAACCCTTTTTGGTAGAATTCGTCCTATCCCAGAAATAATGAGCTCTAATCTTTTTTTAAGGTCTCAAGCTGAAAGAATGGCTGTAAATGCTGTAGTTCAAGGGACTGCAGCGGATATAATAAAAATGGCAATGGTTAAAATTCATAAGAAATTAAAAGAGGAAGGATTAAGCAGTAGAATAATTTTGCAGATTCATGATGAAATTGTGCTTGAAATTGATAAAAAGGAATTAGAAAAAGTAAAAGAAATTGTTTCCTATGAAATGAAAGATTTCCCACTAAAAGTTCCTCTTGAGGTAAATATATACACCGGTGAAAGTCTTAATCTTTAGATTTGAAAAGTATTAAGATATATAATTTTTACCCAACTTCATCAAAAATAACCCCGAAATTTTAAGAAAAACCTTATCTTTCAATAAGTTAGCTATTTCTAATCTTAT
>CAKZQH010000070.1 GCA_937139565.1 uncultured Nitrospiraceae bacterium
TGTCTTTCTAATAAGGAGAGAAAGTCTTTTTTGGAGATTTTAATTTTCTCTCCGGTGTTAGGAGTATTTTTTTCTATTATCGGTCTAATAAAAAAGATCCTACCTGTGAAAGGCGAGTTTTTAACATATACATATTGATGAGTTCTTAAATCATAATCTCTTTCGATTAATTCAAAATTTACTCCCAAATCCACATTTTCAATTCCCTCTGGCGAGGCAAGCAACATGGCATCTACGAGGGCATCTCCTTGATTGTGACCTGTAGGCTCGCATACATAGATAGCACCGCATTCGCATTTTCCAAAGGTTATATCGCCAAAATCGGTTTTTGTCTCCTGTGGTGGAGATATAATTCTTCCACAAAACAAACAGGTGGGTAAATCTCTTTTAGCCATTTTTTTTCTCCTTGTATAGTTTTGCTCTTTTTAAAATACCTCTTACCCACTCTGAGCATCCAAGGGCATGAACATGAACATATGTTCCAAGGACGTTTTTATAACAAACTCCGTCTCTATTGCCTGCTATTCCCTCTCCTCTAAGCATTTGAAAGCTCAGGGGAAGGAGATTATCGTATTCAATAACCTTTGAATAGTGAAATTCGTGCCCTCTAAGTTCAACTCCTCTTTCATAAAAGGGATTTTCTTCGTCAACCTTAACGATTACATATCCATGAGCCTGAGGTTTCTTAAACATTTTAAGTCTAAATGGGAAAAGCCCAGTCATTGGCCATTCGCCTTCTTCAGTGACTATACTTTTACAAAGATACATCAGTCCACCGCATTCAGCATAAATTGGAAGTCCGCTTTCAGCTTTATTTTTTATGCTATTCATCAGCGAATTATTATTGCAGAGCTCTCGTAAATGGGTTTCTGGAAAGCCTCCACCAATGTAAAGAGCATCAATATCAGGAAGTGTTTTATCTTCAAGTGAATTTATATAAACTATATAAGCACCCTGTTTTTTAATTTCTTCAAGATTTTCTTCGTAATAAAATTGAAATACTCTGTCTCTTATTACTCCTATCTTTAATCCATTGAAGACAGTCCTATGGTTTTCTTTTTCCAAAATCTCTGGAAGATGACAGGCTTCATTTGCTAATTTGATTATCTTTTGAAGTTCTAAGTGAGATGAAATTTTTTCTATAAATTCAAAAGCTTCTTTTTGCATTTCATGTTCCTGATAGGGCAGAAGTCCCATATGCCTTTCGGGCATTTTTATATTTTTAAATCTTGGTATAGCACCCAGTATTTCTACTGCGCAATAGTTTTCTATAGATTCTTTAATAATTTTTTCATGTCTTTCATTTGCTATTTGATTTAGGACAACACCCTTTATTTCTACCTCTTTATCAAATTGAACAAATCCATTAATGATTGGAGCCACTGAGCGGGTAATTTTTGTACAGTCAATTACTAATATTACAGGGCATCTAAGAAGTTTAGCAAGTTCAGCAGAGCTTACTGAACCTTTTACATCAAGACCATCAAAGAGTCCTCTGTTGCCTTCTATAACTGACACATATCCTTTAGCCTTTTCTGTAAAAGATTTAATAATCTTATCCCTTGGAATCATAAAAGTATCAAGGTTATAACAGGGATTATCGGAAAAAAGAGATAGCCAACCACTGTCAATATAATCAGGTCCTTTTTTAAAGGGAAGAACTCTTAATCCTGCTTTTTTTAAAAGGGTAATAATTGCAAGTGTTACAGTTGTCTTTCCTGCACCACCCCTAACGCCTGCTATTAAAATTCGTGGAAACATTTGACAGAAGCCTCTTTGCTAAAGTATCATGAAAATCTATGTATTTTCAAGAAATAATTTTCACACTCAATAAATTCTGGGCTGATAAAGGGTGTGTTATTCTTCAACCCTATGATCTTGAGGTTGGTGCAGGAACTTTTCACACCGCAACTTTTTTTAGAGTTTTAGGCCCTGAGGAATGGAATACAGCATATGTTCAACCATGTAGAAGACCAACAGATGGAAGATACGGAGAGAATCCAAACAGGCTTTCTCAATATTATCAGTATCAGGTGATTTTAAAGCCTTCGCCAGAAGATTCTCAGGATATATACATTGAAAGCCTGCGAGCTCTGGGTATAGTGCCTTCTAAGCATGATATAAGATTTGTTGAGGATGATTGGGAAAGCCCTACCTTAGGAGCCTGGGGACTTGGTTGGGAGGTATGGCTTGATGGAATGGAGATTACCCAGTTTACCTATTTTCAACAGGTAGGAGGAATTGATTTAAAGCCTGTATCTTTAGAAATTACCTATGGGCTTGAAAGAATAGGAATGTATCTTCAAGAAGTGGAAAATGTTTTCGACCTAAAATGGAATGAATCTTTCACTTATGGAGATGTTCATAGACAAAACGAAATAGAGTTTTCTTTTTTTAATTTCGATTACTCAGAGCCATCGCTTATAAAAAGGCATTTTGATGAATACGAAAGAGAATCAAATCGTTTACGAGAAGCAGGGCTTGTTTTTCCGGCCTATGAGTTCTGTTTAAAATGTTCCCACATGTTTAATCTTCTTGATGCAAGAGGAGTTCTTTCTGTTTCAGAAAGGACAAACTATATCTCACGGGTAAGAGCGCTTGCAAAGGGATGTGCAGAGGCTTATTTAAGAAAGAGATACGGTGAGGTAAATGGGCAAGCTTCTCTTTGAGATAGGAACCGAAGAAATTCCTGCAAGATTTATCTCAATAGCAATCTCTCAAATGGAAGAAAATTTTAAAGAGATTGCCAAAGAGTATAGAATTGAGATAAGTTCGATTAGAATTTTTACCACTCCAAGAAGACTTTGTTTGGTAGCTGAACTTTCAGATGAACAGAGCTCTGAGGAAAAACTCATTTGGGGTCCTCCTGCACATGTTGCCTTTGACAATAATGGAAATCCTAAAGAGCCTGCTTATGCCTTTGCAAAATCGCAGGGAATTGAAGTTAGTTCTTTGCAGATAAAACAGAAGGGGAAAGGAAATTATGTATGTGCGGTTTTGATTGAAAAGGGAAGAAAAACTGAGGAGATTCTTCCAGAGTTATTAAAGGATTTTTTCTTTTCCCTTAACTTTCCAAAAATGATGCGATGGGGAGATAAAAGTATAAAATTTGTAAGACCTGTAAGATGGTTTTTAGCTTTATTTGATGAAAGAGTTATTTCATTTGAAATAGAGGGAATAAAAAGCGGAGAGACTACCTACGGACATAGATTTCTATCGGCAGGTTCTTTGAGGATTCATTCTTCTCATGAATATGAAAAAGCCCTTGAAGAAAATTTTGTAATAGTGGACCAAGAAAAAAGAAGGCATTTAATTACTCAACAGGCAAAAGGTCTAGCAGAAAGTGTGGAGGGAAGGATAATTCTGGATGAGGACCTGCTTGAAGAGGTTACCCATCTTGTTGAGTATCCCCAATGCGTTCTTTGTATTTTCTCTGAAGAATATCTTCATTTACCAGAAGAACTCTTAATTACTGTTATGAAAGATCATCAGAGATATTTTGCTGTTACTGACTCCGAGGGAAAGCTTAAAAATTACTTTGTGGTTGTAAGTAACACAAAAGAGGAAAACTGCGAAAATATAAAAAAGGGTGCAGAAAGAGTTATTAGAGCAAGATTTGAGGATGCAAGATTTTATTATGCAGAAGACCTTAAAAAGGGATTGAATAGTCTTCTTGAAGGAACAAAAGGAATGGTCTATCACGAGAAACTTGGAAGCTTATATGATAAAGCAATGAGAGTTTCTCAAATTGCAGATAAATTTGCAAAAGAAATTATTCCACAAAAAGTTGAAATAGTAAAGATCGCTGCTCAATATTGTAAGGCTGACCTTGCAAGTGGAGTAGTTAGCGAGTTTCCAGAGCTTCAGGGTATTATGGGTAGCTATTATGCAAAGCATGCAGGATTTTCCGAAGAAGTGGCAATTGCCATAAGGGAGCACTATCGTCCCAAAGGGTTTAACGATGAAATTCCCTCAAATGAGGTTGGATGTATTTTGAGTATAGCAGACAAGCTTGATCATATATCATCTTTTTTCAATCTGGGAGAAATTCCTTCTGGAACCGAGGATCCCTTTGGTCTGAGAAGGGCAGCAAATGGAATTATAGCCATTCTTGTAAGGAAAAAATATCCTATTACTATTTCTGATTTTGTTGAAAAACTTGATGGATTAGTAGATGAGAAGGTAAAGCTGCAAATTAAAAACTTTTTAGGGCAGAGATTTGAAAGCTTTCTTGAATTATCAAACTATGATATGAATTTAGTTAAAACCATTGGCAATATAATATTTGATTATCCCTTATACCAACTTGAGGAAAGACTAAAGGCTGTAAGGGAGTTTATAAAAAGAGAGGATTTTGAAAAATTTTTCCTCTCTGTAAAAAGAGTATCCAATATAATTAAAAACTATGAAAAAATACCACTTAACACACAACTTTTTCTCACATCAGAGGAAAAAATGCTTTACGACACAATGGGAAAAGTAAGAAAAAATATTGAACAAAGCTTAAATTCTGAAAACTTTTTAGCCACTTTAAACGAGCTTTCCAATCTTACGTTAAATATTAATAATTTCTTTGATAACGTACTTGTAATGGATAAAGATGAAAATATACGGAGAAACAGACTTGCATTACTTCAGGAACTTTCAGATTTACTTAAAGTAGTTGCTGACCTGTCGAAACTTTATTAAAAATTAAAAATAGTTTTTTAGCAAATCATCTTCTTTTATTGTATTATATATGTATGAAAAACCTGCCATTAAATTATTCTTCTGGAGGCTTAAAATGAATTTAAAGCTTGTATTAATTTTTGCTTGTCTTCTCTTTATTATTTCCTGTGCAGAGAGGAAAATTTACATGCCAAATGGAAAAGATTTAGATGGACAACTCACACCTCAGGAAAAGACACAAACCTCAGAAATAAAGCAAAAAGAGGAAGAAGAGATCCTTAGTGCATCAAAAATCTCTGAAATTATAAGAAAACTGCAAGAAGAAATTGGAGATATATATTTCGATTACGATAAGTATGATATAAGGCAGGGTGATATACCGATTTTAAAGAAAGTTGCTTCTGCCCTTCAAAAATATCCAAAATTAAGACTTATTATCGAAGGACATTGTGATGAGAGAGGAACGAATGAGTACAATTTTGCCCTTGGGCAAAAAAGGGCAAATTCTGCAAAAAATTATTTAATATCTCTTGGGATTTCTTCTTCAAGAATAGATATTATAAGTTATGGTGAAGAAAAACCAGTTTGCAGTGAACAAAATGAAACCTGTTGGCAGAAAAACAGGAGAGCTCATTTTGTATTTATTGAGGAGGGAAGATGAGAAATTTAAGGGCTAAATTAATTCTTACCGGAATCATTTCTTCTGTTTTTTTATCTGGTTGTGTAACAACTGGAGAATATGAACAAATGAAAGCAGATATTGCAAGACTTTATATGGAAAATTCTCAACTAAAGCAGGATATTTCAGAGTTAAAGACTAGAGTGGACAAGATGTCATCAGATATTAGCACAGCTACTGCACTTAAGGAAGGACAACTTACATTAATTGCTCAAACACAGGATTATGTGAGAGAGCTGCAGATTCTTAAGGGAAGATTTGAAGAGAATTCTTACTATAATGATAAAAGATTTAAAGAGCTGAGCGATAAAATAGCAGAACTTCAGATGAAAGGCTTTCAACCTTATCAGGTCACTTCGCAGAAGGAGGTTGAGCAAAAAAAGGAGCAGGTAGAAAAATTAAAAAATCCAAAGGAGCTCTATGATTCTGCCCATGTGGATTTAAAAGAAAAGAAATTTAGCTCAGCAAGAGAAAAATTTCAAGAACTTATCAAAAACTATCCTGATTTTGAGCTTATTCCTAACTCCTATTTTTGGATTGGAGAGACTTATTATAGTGAGAAAAAATATGAAGATGCTATTTTGGCCTATGAAGAATTTTTGAGGAAGTATCCAAAGCATGAAAAATCACCAGGAGCTCTTCTAAAAGAGGGCATGGCATTTTTAGAATTAAAAGACAGAAAAACAGCGAAAGTTGTTTTTGAAAGGGTAATTGAGAGATATCCAAAATCAAAAGAAGCTGAAATTGCCCAGCAAAAGATAGCCGAAATACTTAAAAGTCAAAATTCTTCAACAAAACCTTCTCAAAAAGGTGGAACTAAGTCAAAGACAAAGAATAGATAATGAAGGACAGATTTAACAGAAACATAGATTATCTGAGAATTTCAATAATTGACAGATGTAATTTAAGATGTATTTATTGCATGCCTGAGGAGGGAATAAAGAATTTACTACCTCACGATGAGATATTAAGTTATGAAGAGATACTCAAAATTATTGAAATTGGAGTTATCTTAGGAATTACCAGGATAAGAATAACCGGTGGGGAGCCATTACTCAGAAAGAATGTAGTTCACTTTATTGAAAAGCTCTCCAATATCGAGGGTATAAAAGATATTGGAATGACCACTAATGGTGTGCTATTGAAAAAATTTGCAAAGGATTTGTTCATGGCAGGCTTAAAAAGAGTTAATATAAGCCTTGATTCACTTGATGAGCAGAAATTTAAAACAATAACAAGAGTAGGGAATCTAAAAGATGTTTTAGAGGGAATTGAAGAGGCATACAGGGTAGGGCTTGAACCGGTCAAAATTAATGTTGTTGTAATGAGAGGGATAAATGATGATGAAGTAGAACGCTTTGCACTTTGGAGTAAGGATGTACCCTATCAAATTCGCTTTATTGAGTTCATGCCAGTTGGAGTGAATAGCTGGAAGAAAGAGCTTTTTATATCTACAGAGGAGATAAAGAAAAAAATAGAGGCTAAAACAGGCAAGCTCATTCCTGTAGAGATGAAAAAATCGGGGCCTGCAGAATATTTTACCCTTGAAGGATCAACGGGTCTTTTAGGATTTATAAGTCCTCTTACAACCCATATATGCATCCGCTGTAATAGATTAAGACTTACAGCTGAGGGAAAACTGAGACCTTGTCTGTTTTCGGATAAGGAGATAGATTTGAAGACACTCCTAAGAGGAGGAGCTTCTGAAGAAGAAATAAAGGATGTAATTAAAAGTACCATTCAATTAAAACCGCAAGGCATGTTAGAGGATGTAAAACCCTCAAGACCCATGTCTACCATAGGAGGCTAAGGTCTTTTGAAAATTCCTGTTTCTGTCGCAATAATTGCAAAAAATGAAGAAAAAAATATTCGTGACGCCCTTGAGTCTGTTAAAGATTTTGAAGAAATAGTAGTTGTTGATTCATTCAGCGAGGATAAAACAGTTGAGATATGCAAGAAATACACTCAAAAAATTTTTCAGAGGGAATGGAAAGGATTTGCGGATCAAAAGCAGTTTGCAATTGATAAAACACAGCTTCAGTGGGTCTTAATTTTAGATGCCGATGAGAGAGTCTCTGAATCTTTAAAAAGGGAAATAGCTGAAAAAATAAAAAAAAGTCAGGTAAATGGCTATTATATTCCAAGAAAAAATTTTTTTTTAGGAAAATGGATTCGATACAGCGGCTGGTGGCCTGATTATACTCTAAGACTTTTTCGAAAAGACAGAGGAAGAATGGAAAAAAGACAGGTCCATGAAAAAGTTGTTGTTGAGGGTAAAGTAGATTATTTAAATGAGCCAATGATTCACTATACCTATGAAAGCATTGAAGAATTTATAAAAAAAATGCAAAAATATTCTTTTCTTTCAGCAATAGAAATTTTAAAGAAAAATCAATCAAAATATAAGGTACTGTTAAAAATGATTTTTTCTCCTGCCTTTACTTTTTTTAAAATGTATATTCTCAGGCGTGGTTTTTTAGAAGGCTTGAGAGGCTTTATTCTAGCAGTGCTTTATAGTTTTTATTCTTTTCTAAAATATGCGAAAGTTTGGGAAAAATTATGGAAATAGAACGACATTTCAAAATAAAGTTTAAACGGTCCTTTATTGATGATTTTGCCGTTTTTTGGAGGCTTGTTAAAGAGCATAGATTCAGACTTTTTTTTGCTCTTGTTTGCAGCTTAGCAATATCAGGAATAAATGGAGCAATTGCATGGTCTGTAAAACCAGCAATGGATCAGATTTTTGTAAAAAAATCTGCTGAATTTCTCTACCTGGTTCCTCTTTTTGTAATAATTCTTTTTACGTTAAGAGGGGCTTTTACTTTTCTAAATAATTATCTCATGAATTCTATTGGTTCAAAAATAGTTAAATATGTGAGAGAAATGCTTTATGACAAAATCCTTAGACTTCCGATGTCCTTTTTCTGTAAGGATAATTCTGGAAATATAATCTCAAGGATTTTAAATGATGTAGATCTTTTGAGAAGCACTGTTTCTACTACTATTAAGGATTTTTTTGTTGAGGGACTTACTGTGATTGCCCTTGCGGCTGTTGCCTTTTATCGAAGATGGGATCTTGCACTTCTCTCATTTATAGTAATTCCATTAATGGTTTATGTTATGACTAAACTGGGCAAAAGAATGAAGCAGATAGGTATGAAAACTCGTTTGAGAATTGCCAAGATAACCTCAATTCTCCATGAAACTCTTCAAGGAATTAAAATTATCAAAGTTTTTACTATGGAGAAAAGCCTAATGGAAAGATACAAAAAAGCCCTTCAGGAGCATTACAGAAATATTATGAGAGAGGTAAGGACTGAGGAATTTACCAATCTTCTTTCAGAGACAATTGCTGGAGTAGGAGTGGCGATTATTCTTTTTTACGGTGGCTACCTTGTAGTAAACGAACAAATCTCCTCAGGAGACTTTTTTTCCTTTGCGACCGCTGTCGTTCTTATGTACACACCATTAAAGAGACTCAGTAGAGTTAATACATCTTTTCAAAAGGGAAGAAATGTAATAGAAAGACTTAGAGAGGTTATTTTCGTTGAACACGAGCCTGCAGGAGGAATTGAAAAAGAAATTCAAGGACATATTGCATTTAAAAATGTATCCTTTAAATATCCTCTCTCAAAGGATTACGCTCTTAGAAACATAAGTTTTGAAATTAAACCCGGTGAAACCGTAGCTATAGTAGGACCATCTGGAGCTGGTAAAAGTACAATATCAGACCTAATTGCTGGATTTTGGTATCCTTCAGAGGGAGACATATTGATTGACGGTGTAAGTATAAAGGATTTTTCTTTACATAGTTTACGTTCTCAGATAGCTCTTGTAACCCAGGATATTATTCTTTTTAATGACACAGTAAGTAATAACATAAAGTTTGGTAATATTCGGTCTAACGAAAAGGATGTTGAAAGAGCAGCGAAGATGGCTGATGCCCATGAGTTTATTATTAATTTACCCGAAAGTTATAACTCTCTTGTGGGAGAAAAGGGTGTGCTTCTATCAGGAGGGCAGAAACAAAGAATTACCATAGCAAGAGCAATTTTACGGGAACCAAAAATTCTAATATTCGACGAAGCTACAGCATCCCTTGATACAGAATCAGAAGAAAAAATTCAGAGAGCACTTGAAGAGATGAGAAAGGGAAGAACAACCATTGTTATTGCCCACAGGCTTTCCACTATTAAAAGAGCTGACAAAATCCTTGTAATTGATAAAGGTCAGATAATTGAACAGGGTACGCATGAGGAACTCTTAGCGAAAGAAGGGCTTTATAAGGAGCTTTGGAGTTTACAGTTTAATAATCTTTCATCTTCTTAAATCTTCTGTGAAACCAATAATATTGCTCAGGGTATTCTCTGATAAGATTCTCTAACAAAGTGTTGTATTTCTCCACTAATAAGATAGGATTTTCAATATTTTCAGCCTCTAACTCCGGATAAATTAAAATTTTGTGCCTTCCTCCCTCTCTTACAGTAAACACAGGAAGAAGGGGCGAGCTTTTTCTTCGGGCAATAACAAAAGCACCAAGCTGACACCGAACTAATTTATTAAAAAATCTTGCGTATGTTCCTCTTCTTGCTTGATCAGAGAGAATAAAAACAATTTTGCCTCCATTAAGTAGCTTAATTATTTCTCTTGGTACATCTCTGTCTGATATAAAAGGTATAGGATCAATTTGATAGGATTTAATCAAATTGAATAGAAAGCCCTTTGGTAGATATTTACCTTCTTTATAAAGAACTGCTACAGGATATCCCTTTTCAGCAAGTCCTGCAAGCATTATTGGAACATTTCCAATGTGTCCACTTAATGCAATAACTCCCCTTCCTTTACCTAAAGCTGAATGGAGATGTTCAATTCCAACAATTTCTATCCAGTCCGAAACCTTATCCTTTTTTTGAGTAATGTAAGAGATTTCAAGGGCAGCTAAAGCTATGGATTTTAGGAATTTTTTAAGAAGATTCCTTTCCCTATCCCTAATTTGCTCAGCAAAGGCTATTTTTAGATTTGATAGAGCTATTTTGTTTCTCCTATTTGGCACAATATATAGGATTTTACCGATAATAGCCGAAGCAGTATTTATATGTCTTTTTTTCAGGACCTTTCCAAGAAAAAAGAAAAAATTGAGCAAAAATTTAAAAAGAAGATGTTTAAAAATTTTCTTCACGCTCCCTTTCATAATAATACTCTTTATTTATGTTACTAACTTGATAATAAATCACCAGATAGGACAAAGCAGTATCAATAAAAAAGCATTTTCCCTCGCTATAGGATAAATTCCCTTATCTTTAAGGTTATTTTAACTTTCTTGCAAAAAAGAAGATATAACTCGTATTATAAAAAATTATTCATTAATCATTCTATTACGGAGGCATTAGATGAGAAAAATTGTACTTTCAGAAAAAGAGATACCAACCAAATGGTATAACATACAGGCTGATATGCCAAAGCTACCTTCTCCTCCTCTTCATCCAGCAACTAAGAAGCCTATATCTTTAGATGATCTTAGAGTTATATTCCCAATGTCCCTTATTGAACAGGAGGTAAGCACTCAGCAATGGATAGATATTCCAGAGGAAGTCCTTAATGTATATGCCAGCTTTAGACCAACACCTCTTTATAGAGCCATAGGATTAGAAAAAGCTCTTAAAACTTCTGCAAGAATTTATTATAAACATGAAGGTTTAGGCCCTGCAGGAAGTCATAAAACAAATACATCAATTCCTCAAGCTTACTATAACAAAAGGGAAGGCATAAAAAAAATTGCTACAGAAACAGGCGCTGGTCAGTGGGGTTCTGCTCTTTCCTATGCAGGAGCTCTTTTAGGAGTTGAGGTAGTTGTGTATATGGTTAGAGTTAGCTATGTTCAAAAGCCTTACAGAAGAATTATGATGGAAACATGGGGAGGTAAAGTTTTTCCATCTCCCTCTGATAGAACCGAGGCAGGAAGAAGAATTTTAAAGGAAAATCCAGAGCATCCAGGAACTCTTGGAATCGCTATCTCAGAGGCAGTTGAAGAAGCAGCTAATAATAAAGACACAAATTATGCATTAGGCTCGGTTCTAAATCATGTTTTACTACATCAGACAGTTATTGGTCTGGAGTGTAAAAAACAACTCGAACTTGTAGGAGAGTATCCAGATATAGTTATAGGTTGCTGTGGAGGAGGGAGTAATCTTGGAGGCATAAGTTTTCCCTTTCTCTACGATAAGATTAATGGCAAGGATATAAGAGTTATTGCTGTTGAGCCAACTTCATGCCCAACTCTTACTAAAGGTGAGTTTAGATATGACTATGGAGACACAGCGGGACTTACTCCTTTTCTAATGATGTACACCCTCGGGCATGACTTTATTCCACCAGGAATCCATGCAGGAGGCTTGAGATATCACGGAGATTCTCCACTTGTGAGCCAGCTCTATCACGATGGACTTATTGAAGCAGTGGCAGTTGGTCAGAGTGCCATTTTTGAGGCAGCTATTCTTTTTGCAAGGACTGAGGGAATAATTCCAGCTCCAGAAAGTGCCCATGCCATAAGAGTTGCAATAGATGAAGCACTGAAGGCAAAAGATGAAGGAAAGGAACGAGTAATACTTTTTAATCTCAGTGGCATTGGATTTCTTGACCTGCCATCCTATGAAGCCTATCTTTCTGGCAAACTTCAGGACTTTGATTATCCAGATGAAAAAATAAAAGAATCACTTTGCCGTCTTCCAGATATAAAGATTTAGGTAGAACTCTCTTTTTTCCAGATAGCTTTAAGGCTTAAAGGCGCAAGAAGGGTGGTAAGAGCGACCACAAAGATAATTACCGCGTACAAAGTGCTATCATAAATGCCGCTTAACCTTCCAAATTCGGCAAAAATAAGCCCTACTTCACCTCTCGGTAGCATTGAAAATCCTATACTTAATTTTTCCCTCAGATTTCCTTTAATTAAAAAACCAGCAGATACCTTAGTAATCAGAGCAACTAAAAAAAGAGCAGCACTTAATAACCAGAAATCAGATGAGGTAAAGTCTATTGCCTTTAGGTTAAGTTGAAGTCCTACATAAACAAAAAATATGGGAGTAAATATCCAGATTAAAGGATTAAGTGAGTGTTCAATTTTGTGAATTATTATTTTATCAGTTTGAAAGCCAGCTGCAAAAGGAATAGTAAATCTTCTTGAGAATGCAATGCCTGCGGTGAAAGCGCCAAGTATTTCGGGAGAGCCTATCTCATGGGCAGCATAAGCAAAAAGAAGAATTATAGATACTACCACAGGAGGAACAAAGTCAAGAGTATTGAGCCTTTTTGAGAGAATTGTAACAAGATAAGCAAATAATTTACCTATGATTGGTGCAAAGATAAAGAAAGTACCAATATAGAGAACAAGAATCAATGTAGCATTAACATTAATCACCGCTGTTTTTGAAAATTCATAGAGTGCTGCAAGAACAATAACGCCGAATATATCATCAAGCACAGCAGCTCCAAGAACTATTTGAGCAAACTTCTCTTTCATTTTCCCAAGATCTTCAAGCACTCTTACGGTGATACCAATGCTTGTAGCTGTTATTGTGCCTCCAATAAAAAGTGATGTAATAGGGGGTAAATTAAAAATAAAATAGGAGACCAAAAATCCCGTTATAAATGGTGCAAGTGCACCCATGATTGCTACACTAAAAGCAGAAAAACCAACCTCTTTTAGTTGTTTCAAGTCTGCTTCAAGTCCTATATGAAATAGAAGTAAAATAATTCCAAGCTCAGCAAGTAACTTAAAGGCTTCGTTCAATGGAATAATTCCAAGAATGCTTTGTCCAAGCACGATTCCGACAAAAATCTCACCAAGAACTGATGGAATTCCAACTTTTGCAAAAATATCTCCGGTGAGTCTTGCAAAAAAAAGAAGAATTGCTAAATATAGAAAAATGGAATGAATTTCCATAACTTAAAACCTATTAGAAATAAGTATTAGTGAACTTTTTTGTTATAGAATAACTATCAGATTCAAATAAAAGAGCAATGAAAATTCCTCGAAGCATTTTTTATTATAACACAGGAAGGAGAATCTTTTAGTATTGTTTTTTTCTAAAAATTTAGTCTTTCAAGGCTTCGATATTGAATTGCCTCAGCTATGTGCTTAGGGGCAATATTTTCAGAGGCATCAAGGTCAGCAATTGTTCTTGCAACTTTTATTATTTTGGAGTGTGCCCTTGCACTTAATCCCAGTTTTTCAATGGCATTTTGAAGAAGCCGGTGTGAATCCTCGGTTAATTTGCAATATTTTTTTAAATGTTTTGCTTTCATGTGAGCATTAAAATAGATTCCCTCTTCTTTGAATCTCTGAAGCTGAATATTTCTCGCATTAATTACTCTTTGGCGGACAATTTGAGAGCTCTCAGAAGAAGTTTCATCCCTTAGCTCGTTATAGCTAATTCGAGTTACTTCTATATGCATATCAATTCGGTCGAGAAGGGGACCTGAAATCTTAGAGCGATAACGCAAAATCATTCCAGGAGTACAGGTGCACTCTTTAAGTGGGTCTCCATATCCCCCACAAGGACATGAATTCATTGCTGCGACCAAAAGAAATCTGGCTGGAAAGATAACTGTAGCATAGCTTCTTGCAATACTTACAAAGCCATCTTCAAGGGGTTGTCTCAACACCTCAAGTACATTTCTCTTAAACTCTGGAAGTTCATCAAGAAAGAGCACTCCATTGTGAGCAAGAGAAACCTCTCCAGGTTTAGGAATCTGACCTCCTCCTATTAATGCAATGTCGCTACTGGTATTGTGGGGACTTCTAAAGGGCCGCTTGGTTATAAGCCCTTTTCCATCAGGAAGAAGTCCTGCAGAACTATAAATCTTAGTGGTCTCAATTGCCTCTTCAGATGTCATGGGAGGAAGGATTCCAGTAATTCTTCTTGCAAGCATGCTTTTGCCGCTACCTGGTGGGCCAATCATTAGAAGATTATGCCCTCCAGATGCAGCTATCTCAAGTGCTCTTTTTGCCTGAAATTGGCCTTTTACATCGCTAAGGTCATCGTAATATTCATCCTCTTCAATAAGGGAATAATATGTTTTAAAAGGCTCAATGTTTTTTTCTTTCCGTAAAAAACTAATTGTCTCTGCCAGGGATTCAACGGGATATACCTCTACTTGATGAACAACACCCGCTTCATAAGCATTCATTTTAGGAACTATTATTTTTCTTAATTCTCCCTCTTTTATTTTTGAAGCAATGCAGAGTGCTCCTTTAATGGCACGTAACTTTCCTTCTAGTGAAAGTTCGCCAAGGATTACAAAATTTTTTAATTCGTCCTTTGGAATGTGACCTTCGGCTGCGAGAATTCCTATTGCTATTGGAAGATCAAATGAGGAGCCCTCTTTTCTTAAGTCTGCAGGTGCAAGATTAACAGTTATCTGCTTAAGAGGAAAAGGAATACCAGTGTTTTTGAATGCTGCTTTTATTCGATCCCTTGATTCTTTTACTGCTGTATCTGGAAGTCCAACAATATTAAAATGTGGTAGCCCTCGTTGGGTTACATCAACCTCAACATCAACTGCATAAGGCTCTATGCCTATTAAGTGAGCACTTTGAACCTTGGCAAGCATTTCTCTCCTCAAGTCTTTTATCAATATCTCTCAAGATTTCCTGTTTAGTATGGTTCCATTTCGGAGCAATAAGAATTTCTTCTGGAGAAGTAGCAAAAAGTCTCTGTATAACCACTTCTGGAGAGAGTCTTTCGAGGAAATCAACTACAAAATCAAGGTATTCTTCATATTCAAAAACAGGGAATTTATCCTTTTCATAAATATGAGCAAGAGGCGTATTTTTTATGACTTGAAGTTGATGGATTTTAAGAAACCTTATAGGATGTCGGTTTATTTCATCGGCCATAGCAAGAGATTCTTCCCGTGTCTCCGTAGGAATTCCAACAATTATGTGCGCACCTACCAGAATTCCCTTTTCATAGGTGGCATATACTGCTTTAAGGAATGTTTCATAATCATGACCACGGTTAATATACTTTAAAGATTTTTCATAAATTGATTGCAAGCCGTATTCTACAATTATCATGTGTTTTTTTGATAAATCTTTTAATAGATTTAGTTTATCTTCATCTATACAGTCTGGTCGGGTTCCTATAGATAGACCTATAACATCAGGATTGGATAGAGCTTCTCTGTAAAGCCTTTCAAGCACATCCAAATTTGCATAAGTATTTGTATAAGGCTGAAAATATACAAGAAAGGCCTTTGCTTTATACCTTTTTTTCAGGTATTCTATTCCATTTCGTATTTGCTCGCTAATCGATTTTTGATGATTGCAGCTTGATGGTCTAAAGGAGTCATTGTTACAGTAGATACATCCTCCTCGACCTACAGTGCCATCCCTATTTGGGCAGGTAAATCCAGCATCTACATTAACTTTATAAACCTTTTTTGCAAAGGTCTCCTTTAAATATTCTCCAAAAGAATAATAGCGTTTTCTCATAGTTTTTTCTAATATATTTATATATAAATAGTCAATTGCTTTGAAAATTTTAAATAGAACATTTTCAGTTGGAGCCTATCCAATGAAGCAGAGTTTTTAATATATTTTAGTTAGAATGCTAAAATAAAGAATGTTTCGTTTGATTAAATCTGTAATACTTCTTCTTTTTATTTTCCTTTTTTTATATGTTTTTGTTTATCCCTTTACTTTTGATGTAGAATCTTTAAAAAAGAAGAATCCAGAACTTACTGCCATGATGAAATATAGAATGAAGCAGTGGCAAAAGGAAGGCAAAACACTTAAAATAAAAAAATACTGGGTTTCTTTGAACAGCATATCTCCCTATCTTGTTAAAGCAGTGCTTATTGGCGAAGATGACAAGTTTTTTCGTCATTCTGGATTTGACATTGAAGGAATTAAAAAGGCAATTGAAAGGGATATAAAGGAAAAAAAACTTAAATATGGTGGAAGCACTATTACACAACAATTAGCCAAGAATCTTTATCTTAGCCCTTCTAAGAATCCTATAAGAAAGATTCAAGAAGCAATAATCACATGGAGACTTGAAAGAACCCTTTCAAAGAAAAGGATTTTGGAGATTTATCTTAATGTGGCAGAATGGGGTGAGGGCATATTCGGAGCAGAGGCTGCATCAAGACATCACTTTAACAAGTCTTCGATTGCTCTTACACCAATGGAGGCAGCAAGGTTAGCAGCTGCTCTTCCTAATCCTATAAAATATAATCCTGTACATAATTCTCGATTTATTGAAAGAAGGGCTAATCTTATTTATTTTATTATGCAAAAAAGAGGAATTATTAAAGAAGAATTCACAGAGCCTGAAAGTGATAGAGAACCGCCAGTCTTAGAAGAAAAAAAAGATAGCGAAAACCCTACTCCTAATGAGGTATCCGACCAGTCTCAGCAAAAATATTGATAATCTTAGTTAGAAGCGGATTCTTTAAAAAATCTTTTAGTCTAACGGGAAGCTTTTTTTGCCAGTTTGGATGTTCAGTGGTTGTACCGGGAAGATTGGTTTGATCTTCAATAAGAAGAATGTCTTCAGGATAGATTAAAAAAAACTTCGATTTGGTGCGGGACAAAAAGTTAATCAGAGAGATTAAAATATCAGAGAGATTTTCTTTTTCCTTTAAACCATAATTAGCTAAGAGATTAAGTATCTCTCTTTTATCTCTTTGTCTTTCCTCAAATCCCTTTATGTATGTGTCTTCATCAATGAGGGAGAATTTTTTTCGAAGTTCTAAATCAAGGCCTTTCCAATATCCCTTTAAAGTTGGCAGGTCGTGAGTTGTGATGCTAGTAAGAGCATTTTCTGGATATTCTTCAATATTTTTAAATTGAGAATCTCTTTTTTCAAAATAGAAAACCCGCCATGAATTGATTTTTCTTTTCATAAGTTCATCTCTCATCCAATTCTCAGCAGTGCCTAAATCTTCTCCTACTAATTCAGTTTTATTTAAAAGGCTTTCAAGGCAAATAACTCCAAGTATTTCCTCCCAGGGGTATTTTACGTAGACACCCTCCTTAGGAGACTTGCCTGAAGGAATCCAAAAAGTTCTAAAAATTCCAAGAGCATGGTCAAATCTTAAAATTGAACCTTTCATATTTGCCCTTAAAAGTTTTATAAGTGGAATATACCCATCTTTTCTTAGTTTATGAGGAATCATAGGAGGAAATCCCCATTTTTGTCCCTGAGGATTAAAATCATCAGGAGGAGCTCCACATTCGCACCCTAATGCGTAAACTTCTTGATGTCTCCAAACATCAAAACTTGGTTTTATTGATCCAAAACCAAGATCAAAGCAGATAGGGTATTTTTTTAGCTTTGAAAGGTCGCATTCTATAAGCCATTGTAAATACTCATAAAAAAGAACTTCCTCCAAGTTTTCTCTGTAAATTTTATCAATGGCACAGTTGTCTGCATTTTTTAAGTCGTTCTTCCAAGTTAGCCAGTCTTTGCCCATTTTTTCACGAAGGAAGCAAAATACAGCAAATTTCTTTAAATCCTCACGAAAAATGGAAGAAAGGCTCTCTCGGTATTTTTTAAATTTTAAAAATTCATCCTTTCTCCTTTTTTGGAACCTTCTTTTTAATTTTGCCATTTTTTTTGTCCAAACCTTTGGGTAAAGAAAAAGATCTGTGTTTTTCTCCTTTACTCTTTCTATGGATAGATAAAGAGGCGTTTTGAACTGTCTTGATAAAGCTGAATAGGGGCTAATTCCGAAAGGATCTGTAGGGTCGTTAAAATGAACGGGATGGATGCTTACAAAGCCATGTTTTTTCTTGGCATATCTACAGATACGTCTTAAATGAGAAAAATCACCCTCATACCCGTTATTTCTTAAACTCCAAATATTCATATGGATTCCCCAGTTACGACTTTTTGTGTTGTAGCATTCTGAGGGATGAACGATGATTATGCTTTCAAATTTCCTCTCGTCTAAAATTAAAGAAATTTTGTAGTATCCATGCGTAAGATTTGGTAGCGGTAAAGAGAGTTTAGAATATATTGAATTTTCAATTAATTTTCTTTCAATAATATGGGAATGGTCAAGAGAAAAGTTTAGCGTCCTTTTATCACCGGTTGAGCCTAATTCTTCATAGGGAGTGATTATTAAAGTACCTGTTAGGGGTAAGTCACCGTTGTGAAATATGTGAATTTTTTCATTTTTTTCTTGTATTACATAAACAGGCTCTAAAAATTTTTTAAATACACTATTTTCAAGATTTTCAATTTCATAGAGTAGAGCCTCTTCATTAATATCAACTCCAAGAGAATAGATAATTTCTTCACAGGTTTCTAAAGAAGCATCTATTTTTTCACCTTTGTAATTATAGTAATAAGGCAAAATCCCTAAGAGCTCTGAGAGTTTACATATCAATTGTTTCTGGTTCTTCAAGGTAGAGTTCTCCAGCATCGTAATCATAAACGAAAAGTTCAGAATATCTGCCCCAGTCTATTGCTGTTTCAAGCTGGTTCCAGGCCTCTTCATGGGTAAAATGATTTTTAAGAATATCAATAAAAAATTCTTCTGAGACTCTATGCTTAGAAATATTTGATATTACCTGCATAATTTGTCTGATAAGCTGTACATTTCTCAGCGCTGCTTCTTTAAAAATCTCCTTTTTCTTAAGGGTGTCTGCTTCTGCCCACATTTTTCCTTTGTCAGTTAGAATAAAGTCTCCTTCTTTTATCTCTCCAAATCCTAAAATCACAGCTGCTTCAATTAGAGGGAATATATCGTCAACTTCCATGCTAAGTTCAGAGCTAAGAGCATAAATATCAATTCTACCTCCTCTGTCATGAACAAGTTCAATAAGTCCTGCAATAGCACCAACCTTTGCATGGGGTAGAAACTGATATCTCTCAGCAGCAAGTAAAAATGGAAGTTCTTCAGGAGATTTTATGAGGGCTGTATAAATTTTATCCAGCAGAAATTTAAAATCCCTTGAGTTTTTATCTCTGGGATAGGGAAGTTCTAATGGAATTTCAGCTTTTAATCTTCCTGGATTATGACTAAGTATTATTGCCCGAGAAGACATACTTACCGCTTCCTCTATATTGTGAGTTACAAGTACTATTGCCTTTACAGGAAGCTTACCAGCCTTCCAAAGGTCTATAATATCACCTCTTAAATTGTCTGCAGTAAGAACATCAAGAGCTGAGAAGGGTTCATCCATAAGCAGGAGTTCTGGCTCAACTGCAAGAGCCCGTGCAATACCAACTCTCTGTCGCATTCCACCGCTTAATTCTCTTGGATAGGCATCTTCAAAACCATCAAGGCCTACAAGATCAATAACTTTAAGAACCTTTTCATCTTTTTCCTCTTCAGAAAGTTCAGACTGGGAAAGACCTATCTTAACATTTTCAAAAACTGTAAACCAAGGAAAAAGAGCAAAACTTTGGAATACAACAGCAATTTTAGCGTTTGTTTTTTTTAGAGGAATTCCCTTGTATAAAACCTCTCCTTCAGAGGGTTCAATTAAGCCAGCTATAATTCTAAGAAGGGTGGACTTTCCAGCACCAGACTGTCCAAGAATAGAGACAAATTCGTTAGAGTAGATTTTAAGATTTATGTCTTCAAGAACTGGGATTTCTTTTCCCTTGGCAATTAAAAAGGTTTTTTTTATGTTTCTTGTCTCTAGAATAATTTCTCTATCCATGGGTTACTCCAATACATATTTTGTTTTAGCTAACATAAAAAGTCTTTTCCATATAAGTCTATTAATCCCAACCACGATGGCAGACATAAAGCATGTGGAAATTAGCAACATTCCAAAATCACCTGATGCACTTGATGCGCTTATTAAAGCACCAAGCCCTTCTGTTTTCATTATATCACCTCCAAAGGATACATATTCACTAACAATTGTAGCATTCCATGCTCCTCCTGAGGCAGTAATAAGTCCTGTAACAAGATAGGGAAATATACCTGGTAAAATAAGAGTTTTCCATTTTTTTATGCCTTTAATTCCATAAGCTCGAGAGATTTCTATTAAATCTTTAGGTATAGCTGATGCACCGGCAATTATATTAAATAGTAGATACCATTGAGTTCCAAGAAGCATAAGAAAGATTGCACCAATGTTAAGGCCTCCACCCACTTTAATGAGAAAGAGAAGTATCACAGGGAAAATTGCCGTAGCAGGAACACTGGCTGCAATTTGAACAATGCCTTGCAGAAATTTGGCTGCCCTTGGATTAAGACCAATGTAAACTCCAACTGGAAGGGTCCATGAGAGAGCTATAATAATCGCTGCTGTAACTCTCAGTAGTGAATAGAAGGAAGACTTGATAATAGTAATTATCTGGTTCAAATCTACCGAAGAAACAAGGTCAATTGCTTTAGTAAATGCCCAGAGTATGAGAAGAGATAGAAAGGTTAAAAAGATTAAGCCAGAGATTTTACTAATCTTCATGAGTAATTTATTTTCATTATTTATAAACTTTTTGTAGCTTAATTTCTCAATTTTATTAACGAAATTGGTAAGCAAATCTCCTATTTTTCTCAGAAACAAAGATCCAGTAAAAAGATTCAGCACAAAGGACTCCCTTTCGTCTTCCGGCGGAATACTTTCCAATCTAAATCTTTGTGACCATACAATAAGAGGTCTCCATATGAAAAGATCAAGCAAAATGATGAGAAAGATCATTGTTCCTAGACCGTACATTACATATTCGATGTTTCCAGCATTTGCAGCTGTCTGAATGTAAGAACCAATTCCTGGCAGTCTGAAATCTTTGTCTTCAAGAACAAACATTTCGCAAGCCATTAAGAAAAACCATCCACCAGCCACACTCATCATACTATTCCATATCAGTCCAATTGCGCTAAAGGGAAGGTCAAGGCGTAAAAATTTTGAGAATTTATTTAATTTAAAGAGTTTGACGACCTCGTGCATTTCCTTTGGAATAGTGCTTATTGAATGATAGAAGCTGAAGGTCATGTTCCATACCTGACCTGTAAAAATTAACAATATACATGCAATTTCAAGACCTATTCTTTGTCCAGGAAAAAGAGCAATCATTGCAAGAACCACTCCCGGTAAAAAGGAAAGAACAGGAATAGATTGCAGAATATCCAAGACGGGAATCATTATTTTTTCGTGAATTTTACTTCTTGATGCTGTGTATCCATACCAGATTGAAAATATTAAAGACATTAAATAGGCGAAAAAGATTCTTGCCAATGATTGAATTGCATACTCTGGAATATTTTCTGGATTAAGGTCTATTTCAAGAGCTCTTTCATAGGGCTCGCTCCATGTAGATGCAATATAGACAATAAAAGACAGAATGCCGATTATAATAAAAAAGACTATCACATCAATCGTTCTAATTCTAAAAGTTTCAGCTGGAATAGAGACAGGTATCTTCATTTTTTGCTCCTGAAAAAAGGAAATCTTAGAATTATAAAATAATTTTCAAATATTTGCCACATAAATTAGTAAGTTGTCTTATTAGTCTAAATTCATATTTATTAATAATTGGGAAATTGGAAGAAGCCTATTTTCAGAAATCTCCTTAGAGCCATGTATCGATTTAGAATGAAAATCTTCTTTAACTTATTTTAGGTTCTATTACTCAAATTGACAAAAGATAAGGTAAAGATTTATTTTAAAAGAGTTGTTAACTAAATTATCTGGAGGTAACAATGGCTCAAGGCATTGTAGAGCTTACAAGCTCAGCATGGGAAGCGGAAGTTTTAAATTCAAAGGGTGTAATAATGGTTGATTTTTGGGCGCCATGGTGCGGACCATGCAGAATAATAGCTCCAACTATAGAGGAACTTGCGAGGGAATACGAAGGAAAAATCAAGGTAGGAAAACTTAATACCGATGAAAATCCTGAGATTGCCACTCGTTACGGTATTATGGGAATTCCTACAATAATGTTTTTTAAAGATGGTCAGCGAGTTGATCAGATTGTAGGAGTTGTTCCAAAGTCTGTTTTAAAGAGCAAGATAGACTATTTAATAAATAGTTAATTGTGCATAAAGTTTTCTTTTTAATTATCTCAATTTTCTGCCTTATCCCTGATTTAAGCTACTGTTTAGTAAAAAAAGGGGATAAGGCTCCAAATTTTTTAATTGTTGATGCTGAAAACAAAACAGTTAACTTATATGAGTTTAAGGAAAAAGTTATCATTATAGAGTTTCTATCAACTAAATGCTTTGCTTGTGATTATGTTATTCCTGATATTAATAGACTTTATGAAAAATATAATAACAGTAATGTAAAAATTATGGGCGTGCTATTTAGAGATGAAATTGATAATGCAGATAAGTTAAAAGAGTTTAAGGAAAGTAGACAGATTAAATATCCTCTATATGTAAGTGATACAAATAATAAAAAGCATTACAATGTCTATGGTTTTCCCAATTTTTTTATTTTGAATGAAAAAAAGGAGATTGTTCATATATTTAGAGGAATTACAAAAGACACTTTTGGCCTTTTAAATAAAGAGATTGAAATTCTTTTACAAGGGAAAAAATAAATGTTTGAAGCATTAACAGATAAACTTGAGGCGGTTTTTAAGAAGCTCAAAGGAAGAGGCATTCTGAAGGAAGAGGATGTAGATTCTGCTCTAAAAGAAATAAGAATTGCCCTTCTTGAGGCAGATGTGAATTTTAGAGTTGTTAAGGCATTTGTAGAAAGAGTTCGTCAGAAAGCTGTTGGAAAGGAGATTCTTGAAAGCCTTTCTCCAGCGCAGCAGGTTATAAAAATTGTATATGACGAATTGTGCGAGCTTTTAGGAGGAAGCACATCAAAAATTGTATTGAGTCCGAATCCACCGACTATTATAATGATGGTAGGACTTCATGGAAGCGGTAAAACAACTACATCGGCAAAATTAGCAAGGTTTTTTAAAAAACAGGGTAGAAGACCGATGCTCGTAGCAGCAGATTTGCAGAGACCTGCTGCAATTGAACAGCTTGTTGTTCTTGGTAAGCAGATAGATGTTCCTGTTTTTTTCTCTTATGAAATAAAGGATCCGCGCAAGCTTTGTTCTGAAGCCATTAAAAAAGCAGTTATTGACAGATCAGACCCATTAATAGTTGATACAGCAGGACGAATGCATGTAGCTGAAGATCTAATGAAAGAACTTCAGGATGTTAAAAATATTCTCAATCCCCACGAAGTTCTTTTTGTTGCTGATGCTATGACAGGACAGGATGCTGTAAACATTGCAAAAAGCTTCAACGAGAAAATAGGTATAACCGGGGTAATTCTAACAAAAATGGATGGTGATGCAAGAGGTGGTGCAGCTCTCTCCATTAAAGAGGTTACTGGTAAACCAATCAAGCTTATTGGTACCGGAGAAAAAATTGATGCCCTTGAGGAGTTTTATCCTGACAGAGTAGCGAATCGAATTCTCGGAATGGGTGATGTTCTTACTCTAATTGAGCAGGCGCAGAAAGCTTTTGATCAGAAAGAAGCGGAAAAACTAAAAGAGAAAATAGAAAAAGAAGATTTTACCTTTGAGGATTTGCGAGATCAAATTAGAAAGATGCGGAAAATGGGCCCCCTTGAAAATATTCTCTCCATGCTACCTGGTGCAAACAAAATTCTTAAAGACATTAAAATAGATGAAAAGGAGTTTGTTAGAGTTGAGGCAATCATTAATTCAATGACTCCTGAGGAAAGGCGAAATCCTAAAATATTAAATGCAAGTAGAAGAATTCGTATTGCAAAGGGTAGCGGAACAACGGTAACAGAAGTGAACAGACTTATAAAGCAGTTCAATGAAATGAAAAAGATGATGAAGAAAATGAAGCATGGAAAAGGCTTTAAACTTCCTAAAATATTTCCATTTTAATCTGAATAATAGGCTTAACCTTTATTCAGGATAAGATTTTGTCTGCTATCTTTTCTATTTCTTCTTTTAGTTCCTTAGAATTTGAATATTCTAAGAAAGGGATGCCCTTCTTTACAGAAGATAAAATATCCTCTGAAAATGGAATTTTGCCAATTAACTCTATTTGAAGTTCTTTTAATTTTTTTTCAATTTTCAGAGTTATTTCAGGATTTAAATCATATTTGTTTATAACTACCTTAAGAGGAATCTGGAAGTATCCTGCAAGGTCTATGACTCTACTTAAGTCATGGACGCCAGAAAGCGTTGGCTCAGTGATGGCAACTATCACATCTACTGCTGTCATTGAAGCCATTACAGGACAGCCGATACCAGGTGGTCCGTCAATTATTATGTGTTCAAGTCCTTTTTCTTTAGCAACTTCTTTAGCGATTTCTCTCAGTTTTGTAACAAGTTTTCCTGAGTTTTCCTCGGCAATTCCAAGTTTTGCATGGATAAGTGGACCGTATTTTGTCTCGGAAATGAAGTATTGACCTGAGATCCTCTCCTTGAGTATTACGGCATTTTGAGGACAAACATAGCTACATATGGTACAGCCCTCACAAGAGGTCCGATCAATATTAAAATTTTCATCTATTGCATTAAATTTACAGATTTCTCTACAGAGATTACAATGGCTGCATTTGGTAATATCTATTTCAGCAAATTTACCACCTGTAAATGGGTGGGATTCTTTAACTTCAGGATGAAGAAGCAGATGTAGGTTTGCTGCATCCACATCACTGTCAACTATAACCTTATTTTTCAAAATTACAGAAAGACAACCGGTAAAAAATGTTTTTCCCGTGCCACCTTTTCCGCTTATAACTAAAATTTGCTTCATTTTATCTTTTCCAAAATCCTTCGAAAATCTTCTTTATACTCAGATATCTCTTTTACAAGAGGAATACCCATTGAGTAAGCTTTAGCTATTTTTCTACTAAAGGGTATTTTAAGAAGAATAGGAATACCCCTTTCCCTGCAAAACGCTTCAATAAGGCTGTCTTCATCGCTTTTGTTAATAATAACTCCTGCCCTCACATTTAGAGTTTTTGTTACTTCATAGGCAAGTTCAAGATCATGAAGACCAAAGGGAGTTGGCTCTGTAACAAGGACACAAAAATCAGAGCCCCGAATAGCTGCAACTGTAGGACAGGATGTACCAGGTGGAGCATCAATAATAGAGATTTTCTCTGGTTTTACATAGCTTTTAGCCTTTTCAATTACCTTTGGAGCTAAAACCTCAGAGATATTGAGTCTTCCTTCAATAAATTCAAATCCATCCGAATAACCAATTTTAACCTTACCAATTTCTCTTTCTCCCCTTGTCATTGCTCTTTCAGGGCACAGCACTATACAGCCCTCGCATCCATGGCAAAGATGTGGGAAAAGCAAAACATCTCCAGAATTATCAATTTTTATTACACTTAGAGCATTGTAGGCACAAATCTGACTACAGTATCCACAGAAACTACATTTTTCCTTTTGGACTTCGGGAATAACGGCTGTGACAGGAATTTCCTTTTTTATTTCTGGCTTAAGAAAAAGGTGAATGTTTGGCTCTTCTACATCACAGTCAATAATCTGTGAGTTTTCAATGCTTAAAGCAAATGCTAAAGCAACGGTTGTTTTTCCTGTGCCACCTTTTCCGCTTGCAACTGAAATTATCATTTTTTTATTTTAGAATTTAAAACTATACATAATCGCAGGAGCCTCCTATATAAATATGGGTTCCGGCTCCTGCTTCTATAAAGCCTGATTTGAAAGCTTTTTTTAGCATATCTCTTGCATAATCACCGGTGCAGTGTGATGGAGCAATATATTTTACTCCTGCATCTTGTAACATTCTGGTTACACTTTCGATTTCTTCTTTCTTTTTGTTCTTAAGATGAAGGCCTCCAACAAGAGCAAAGATAGTTTCACCAAGTATTTCTTTTGATTTTTTTAAGATGGTATCCACTCCTGGGTGTGCACATCCTGTAACTACTACAAGACCGCCTCCTGTGTTCATAATAAGAGAGATTTCCTTTATATCTTCACCGAGTTCACCTGTTAAATAAACTCCGTTCATTATCTCTACAGGATTAGAGTCAATAAAGTGGTGTGTTACTGTCTGTGGTAAAGTATTTTTTAAAAAAGCTTCTGAGAAAGATTTTCCTGCATAAATAGTAAGCTCTTTTTTTAATTTTAACAACCCTTCAAGACCTCCTGTATGATCTTTATGAGAGTGAGAAAGCACCACCTTTGTAATCATTGAAGGCTTTATGCCTGCCTTTTCAATATTCTTAAGCAGAATATTCGGATCTCCACCAGTATCAAAAAGTATGCCTCCATACCCTTTTTTTATAAAGCAGCTATATCCGAAGCCTGTTTGAAAATCAGACTCTCCAGAGTAATTATCAAATAGTATTTTGATGTCAATAAGCATCTTATATCTTTAATTCATTGGTAATTTTATCAATAATCTCTCCAAAGGCTTTAGCTGATTTGCTTTCAGCAAAATAAATCATCATAGGTTTTCCTTCATCTCCCGCATTAACTATTTGAGGATCTATAGGAATCTTGCCTAAGAAGGGAATATTATATTCTTCTGCTACCTTTTCAGCTCCGCCAGTTTTAAAAATTTCAACTGTGTTTCCGCAGTGAGGACACACAAAACCACTCATATTTTCAACAATTCCAAGAATTGGAATGGATGCATCCTTACAAAACTTTATACTTCTTCTTACATCAGCAAGGGCTACATCCTGAGGAGTTGCAACAATCACTGTTCCGTCAATCTGATCAAGAAGTTGAACAATCGAGATAATTTCGTCTCCTGTGCCAGGAGGAGAGTCAACCACAAGATAATCTAAAGCTCCCCAGCGAACATCACTTAGGAACTGCTCAATCATTCGATGTTTTAAGGGACCACGCCATACTACAGGAGAGTCTTTCTCTTCAAGAAAAAATCCAATTGAAATAACATTTAAATTGTCAAAGAGTTTTAGAGGAAATATTCCCATATCAGTTATAGTTGGAGCGAAACCATAAAGCCCCAACATATTGGGTATATTTGGGCCGTGAATATCAATGTCTAAAAGTCCAACCTGAAATCCCTTTTTAGATAGACCAACAGCTAAATTTGTTGAAACAGTACTTTTACCCACTCCTCCTTTTCCTGAAAGAACAAGTATTTTCTTTTTGATTGCAGAAACAGTTGTTTTTAAAGAAAGTTCCCTTTTGACTTCATCCCTTTCGCTACATCCGCATTTTTCTTTCTTTTCTTCCACTTCTTCTACCTCCTATTTATGTGCTTAAAACTATCCTTTTGTCAGAGAGATTTTTTAATTTCTTTCAATATTTCACTAATTTTACCGGATTTATTAATTACTGATATACCTGCCGCAGTTACAACATTTTCCGCATTTGGCCCTAGTTTGCCTGTAATAACATATTTTACACCTTTTGATACTACCAGTTGGGCTGCCTGAATTCCTGCACCACCACTAGCCTCTTTCCATGGGTTTTCCACTACTTCATATTCCATAGTATCAGTATCATAAAAAATAAAGTAACTGCAACGACCGAATCTCGAATCTATTTCCGAATTTAAATCTTTGCCCTGAGAAGTCACACAAATTTTCATCTTTTATCTCCCTAATGTCCACAGCTTTCATGGGAATGATCACAGAGACTTTCTCCGCTTTTTAAATTCCCACTTAAGAATTGGGCAATAACATCGTCTAACTTACCGGTGATTCCTGTTATAACCTTTATACCATGTGCCTGAAGATTCATTATAGCATTAGGTCCCATGCCTCCTGCAATTACACAGTCAGTATTTTGTTTTCTTAGGAACATTGGAACCTGACCTGGTTGGTGAGCTTTATGTCCTGGATTTTCTACAAAGGTCTTGCTAATAATTTTTCCATCTTTATCAATGTCAACAATTGTGAAACCTGGACATCTTCCAAAATGTTGGGCCACTTGTTCGTTTTCTGTTGCAATAGCAATTCTCATTTTAAGCCTCCTTATGATCCAAAAATTGTTGGTGGCGCATATTTATGAGTTCCTTCAATTACCTCTATTCCAGCCTTTTCCTTTACTGCGGCGATAATATCATCCTTCCTGGGACAAAATTTCATCATGCAGGTACCAATATGAAGAGCATCTATGTTTTCCTTAAAAGCTGAAAGTTCTCTTTTAAGAAGAACGAGGCTACAAATAGCTCTATTTCTATTTCCCTCACAGCCACCGCAGTTTATAATTCCAAGTATTGAAACTTCATCGTTTTTGTACCTTTCAAATTCTCCTTCCTTCCGAGAGAGAGAAATAAAACATCTTGAGTCAGCAGGACATAAATTTTGTTCTCTTATCATCTGACACGCTAAAATAGCAATCTTTTTCACAATTAACCTCCCAAACAAATTTAGACGGAGGCAAAGCCTCCGTTTACTCTGCCTTTTTCTTTTCAATCTCGCTTATTTGGCTTTCAATTTCACTTAGCCTCTTTTTAAGAATTTCTGCCTCTTTTTTCAAAATTTCCGATTCCTCTATCATGCCACCCAAAAAAGGCATTCTCCTAAAGCATCTCCTTCTTAATCTTCCAGCCCATTCTGCAATTCTACCTCTGCATCTTCCACCTCTTCCGATTCCGAATCTCGGCGAAGATGTAAATCCCTGAGAGCCAAAGCCTCCACAATACCCCATTCTCCTACCTGTTCCAGGACCCTGCCCAAAGGGTCCAGTTCTGTCACCCCATGGCATATTTATCACCTCCTTGAAAGTATATAATTTAATGTATTGAAAATCATTCTCATTTGTCAATAGCAAAATAGAGAATTTAAAAAAGAGAATATGCTTTAGAGTCTTTGAGAGTGTTTTAAATCTCTTATATTTTTAAATCTCTTATATTTCGTCCATTCTTTTGTTTCTTCATATATTTTTTTGGATTTGTGTTAGTAGAGTAGGATATCGAGATTTTAACAGAAGGCATTTTCAATGTGTTTTATTTCTTTACCTTTAATGGCGATTACATCAAATCTTAATGGATATTCTCTACCTATTTTGCTTAGATAATATAAGGCAATTTTTTTAAGTCTATTTTGCTTTCTTAAATCTACTGCTTCAAAGGGTTCACCAAAATTTGCTGAGCATCTTCGTTTTACTTCAACGATTACTAAGAAGTCTTTATGCTTTGCAATTATGTCTATTTCTCCCCATGAGGTTCTAAAGTTTTTCTCAAGTATCGTATAGCCTTTTCTTGTTAGATATTCAGCCGCGATGGTTTCTCCTTCTTTTCCATAATTTTTATTACTCATATTCACTGTTAAAGGGAATTTTATCAGCAAAAATATCTTCCTTTGTAACATCAAGGGTTTCTCCAGATATTCTTGAAAAAAGAGCGGGAATTTGTTCTATTTCAGAAATTTCTTTTTGGCAGAGAATTTTTAAAATTTCTCTTATGGAGGCAAAATCTTCCCACATTCCGAGAAGGTTTTGGCATAATTTCGAATAAAGTTGTTCGCCCTTTTCGTCCCAATCAATAAGTAAAACAACTTTTTCAAAATTATTGGCAATGTTTTCGGTAAATTCGTATATGGATTTGCCGCTGTGAAGGGTGATTATCTTGCCTTCAAAGCCCATGTCTATAAGAGCTTTTTTATCTCTTTTTCCCTCAACAATAACTGGAATGCGTTTATTTATTTCATATAGATAGTAAAGAACTTCCTTAATTTTTTCAGCCCTTTCCCAATCAATTGGGACAAATTCTTTTTTTCTCTTTTTTCTCTCATTGAGTGACATATAAAAATCTCTCTTTAAACTGCTCCTCTGTCATTCCAACTGTGCAAGCAAGAGTAGCAAGTCTTTCACCTTCAAAGTCTTCTTTTTCGAGTCTTATCATGTATTTTCTTCCTACTTCATAATTTTCTGAGGATACATCTACTTTTCTTATTTTTACCCTTCCAGTGCAATAGTCGAACAGTTCCACAAAAGGAATTGGTCTTAAGCGACCTTCTTCAAAGGTTATCATAGCTCCAGTTCCGCCCCTTAATAGATAACGAACTGCACCGTATCCGAGATTTCTTGTGTATTCTATATCAAAAGGAATGGGATCAGCAGAACGAAGCTCGTAACCTATATTTTTGTCAAC
>CAKZQH010000071.1 GCA_937139565.1 uncultured Nitrospiraceae bacterium
TAGAGGATAATTTTAATAAAAAATTGTCTTGAAAAGGGTTAAAATAAATCTGTCAGTTTTCTATCTCTATTTTTGGGAAAATCTCTTTTTTGTGTTATATTTCAATATGAACATATCTAAAACAGTTCTTCTTCCAAAAGTAGGTAAAAGTCGAATGACTTTTTACAGAGACAGAAGAAAAGCCTCGAAAGATAAAAAAGTCTTTTCTCTGCCCTTTGATATCGATTTAAGCGAAAAAATTGCATCAGGTGAGATAATTTATAGCCCTTTAACTCGAGCCTGTAGAGTAATGTGGAATGAAAGCCCCGATGATGCAACTATTGCTGAGGAGGCTGAAAAATTTATTAAGGAATTCCTTTTTGGTACCCTTATGTCTGTAACTGAACCTATAGAACCTGAGGAAGCCATGAAAATTATGGCAGAACTAAATGAATTTATATCGTCAGCCTTGAAAGGAACCATTAGTGAAAACGGTTCTTTTGTTCTGACTATGCCTATTGTTAGCAAAGAATCAAAAAATCTTAAAGTCATTATCCGAAAAAAAGATACAGGCGATTATTTTTTAAGCGATGATGGCGTGATACTTCGTAGTTTTCGCCCCCATGAGAGGGGACAAAAAGACCGAGTTATTTTTATGACAAAAAAATTTGGTATAGAGATTAGAGAAGAAGAAATATATCTTGAGTCAACTCCAGATGAACTACCATCAAATCTTTATAAATTTATTCAGATCATCTCAGCTATTTATCTTTTCTATCTGTCATAAAAATCCTCTGGAAAAGTAAATCCATGCAAAAAATTTTTAAGACTCCGATTAAGCATAACTCTATCAATGTCCTACACTCTATTGGCGGAAGTAAAGTCTCTATGTGTATAATTAAACTATGCTAAATAAAAATTATCTTCTACCCGAGGATGCTCTTAATCTTATCTTAAGCCAAATTAAATTTAGGAGCCTTCCCTTTGAAGAAATTCCAATAGAGGAGGCCTACAGAAGAATCCTATTTGAGGACATTCATGCACCTGAAGACTTACCAGGATTTCTACGCTCAACAGTAGATGGCTTTGCAGTTAGAGCATCTGACACATTTGGAGCTAAAGAAGGCTCTCCAGCTTATCTATCCCTAAAAGGCGAGATACCTATGGGAGAGATTCCAGCTTTTAGCTTGAATCCCTCAGAAGCAGCTTCGGTTGCTACTGGAGGAATGCTTCCTGAAGGGGCTGATGCAGTGATAATGCTTGAACATGTAAATATAGTTTCCGATGACTTAATTGAGGTTTTACGAAGTATTGCTCCGGGTGAAAATGTAATCTTTAAGGACGAAGATGTGAAAAAGGGGGATTTGGTCTTATCTGCAGGACAAATCCTTAGAGCCCAAGACATAGGCGCACTTGCAGGACTCGGAATAACCCATCTTAAGGTTGTGAAAAAGCCAATTATAGCAATCATTCTTACAGGCGATGAGATTGTGCCCCACTTCGAAAAGGTTTTACCTGGAAAGGTTCGAGATGTTAATTCTTTTACCCTCGATGGTCTTGCTAGAGAATTTGGTGCGACGGCAATCAAAATGGGCATTGTGAAAGATGACTACAGGGAGATAAAGGATACGGTAATGCAGGCTTATGAAATTGCTGATGTTGTTCTAATTACAGGTGGAACAAGTGCTGGAGTAAAGGACATGACAGCGAAAATTATTGAGGAAATGGGATCTCCGGGAGTACTTTTTCATGGAGTCTCCATAAAACCAGGCAAACCTTTGATTGGGGGGGTTTGTAACAATAAACCAGTTCTTGGACTACCAGGTCATCCTGTAGCTGTATATGTTTGTTTTGAATTATTTGTAAGACCTATTCTTAAGCACATGACTGGAAACAAAAGCAGAGGCTTTAAAAAAATGGTTAACGCTAAACTTTCAAGGAGTATTCATTCGCAAGCTGGAAGAGAAGATTTCATTAGAGTCTCCCTTGAAAAAAGGGATAACGAACTTTGGGCAACTCCTCTTTTGAGTAAATCAGGACTTATAATGAGCCTGGTAAGGGCTGATGGAGTCTTACATATTCCTGCTGACCTGATAGGAATTGAAGAAGGCAAAGAGTGCTTGATTGAAATTATTGACTAGCTGACCACTTAATTGATTCCTCGTAAGAAATAGGTTCTCTGCCTAAAATTTCTAAAATTGATTTTGAATTATCTGAGTACTCGCAGGTATTGTTTCGCCACATCATTTTATACTGTTCAGAGGCAGCAATTTTGATTAAACTCTTTGGTGCAGACAGTAAAATTACTCTTTTTCCCCTATTTTGAGCGTAATCCTTCACAATTGTTCCAAGAGTTACTTTTCTGCTTCCGCATAGGTCAAAAATTTGGTTATCTGCATATTCGAGGCCATTTAAAAAACACTCTGCCACATCTCTCACATCAACTGGTTGGAATAAATAGTTTTTTATATCTGGAAATACAAGAAAGGGAGCTTGCTTTATTAAAGGCTTGAGTTTCATAAATAAAAGCTGGTCTGGTCCTAGTATAAAGGAAGGCCGAAGGATTACATGGGGAAGTCCGCTTTTTATGAGTTCATTTTCTGCCATAAGTTTTGTTTTGTGATATTTAGAAGGAGCCCTTTCGTCTACACCGAGTGCGCTCATATGAGCTACCTTTTCTATTTGAAAATCCATTAAAACCCTGTAAAGCACCTTTGAATATTCATAGTGCACCTTTTCAAAGGTAAGCCCTTTGCTTTTTTCTTCCTGAATTATACCAATCAAATGAATAACATATTTAGGATTTATCTCTTTTAGAAGTTCCCTTAACTCATCTTCATTGGAAAAGTCTTGGACTTTGTAAGCTTTAACCTTGCTACCAAATAATGCCTCGGCTTTCGAGGGCTTTCTCACAGGAAGATGCAATTGATAGCCTCTTTTTAAGGCAAGAGCAACAACATATCTTCCCACAAAACCTGTTGATCCTGTAATCAGCAAACTTTTCATTTGTCTTATTTTACCAAAAAATTTTTTAATTTTAATAAATTTAAAATAAAGCTTAACAAAAAACTGCTCCCTCAGTGAGAGTAATCTTTCAATACCAAGGGAATAGACGGAAAAATTAATCTGCTTTTCAAAATGACTCCTCATTTCGTAAATTAGACACAACGAGGTGGTTGAAGTAGTCCCTGAGATTCCTTGTTTCGGTTGGAATGAGGGCAGAGAGGCTAACTGTGAATGTTTCTTACGCTCTAAATTAACTATAGATGAAGACAAGATTGAATTTTAACAACTTCATAGCCTAACAACCTATTTTTTCATTAAATTTTTAAGCACTCTTTTTTTTTAATTTTCGAGATAGATCACATTATTTGTGATAAAATTAATTTAGAAATTTCCAGAGGAGAAAATGATGCTTACTGAAAAAGTTAAAGCTGCTGGGTGAGCAGCTAAAATAGGTCCAGGGGACCTTGAAAAGATTTTAGAGCAGATTCCCTTTGCATCTGACCCTAATCTTCTTGTTGATTCAAAAGACTGGTCAGACGCTGGTATTTACAGGCTGAGGGATGACCTTGCAATCGTGCAAAGTGTGGATTTTTTTACACCAATAGTCGATGATCCCTATGACTTTGGTCAGATTGCTGCCTCAAATTCATTAAGTGATATATATGCAGTGGGAGCTACACCTATATTAGCCCTTAATATTGTCTGTTTTCCGATAAAAGAAATGGATAAGGTCATCCTTAGGGATATCCTGAAAGGCGGTGCTGATAAGTTAGCAGAAGCAGGAGTTTTGATTATCGGCGGACATAGTGTTGAAGACCCAGAAATAAAATACGGAGTGGCGGTTACAGGAGTAGTTCATCCTGAAAAGTTTATAACAAATAAGGGAGCAAAAGTCGGAGATATGTTAATACTCACCAAACCTATTGGCACAGGAATTCTCTCTACAGCTCTTAAAGGCAAACTTCTCGATGAGAAAACACAAAAACTTCTTGTCCAAACAATGACAGAGCTAAACAAAACAGCCTGTCAAGTTATGCTTGAAGTAGGCGTAAATGGATGCACTGACATTACAGGTTTTGGACTGCTTGGACATGCTCTTGAAATGGCTAAAGGAAGCAAGGTAAATATTAAGATTTATAAAGACAAAGTGCCTCTATTGCCTCGCGTATTGGAATTTGCCTCTATGGGTATAGTTCCAGCAGGTGGAAGAAGAAATGCAAATTATTGTTCTAAAGACGTAGATAGAGGAAATGCAGATGCGATAACAATGGATATCCTGTCTGATCCTCAAACCTCAGGAGGACTTCTAATTTCAGTCCCTCCGCACAAAGCGTCTTTGCTTCTTGATCAACTTAAATCAAGAGGAGTCTTCTCAGCTTCAATTATAGGTGAAGTCATAGAAGAAGGAAGGGGAAAAATCATATTAGTTTGATATAATGTTTATAAAGATAAACTCATAACCACTTGACAAAATTGTTTTTTTCATATTATATTTAGTCAAATAATATCAATACCACCTTTAGGAGGTGTAACTATGAGCAGAAAAGAAACAAAGGATGTAGCAAGGGTTGAGCCATCTATTTTATCACCCTTTTCGGAGTTTGAGCGCCTGTTTGATGAGGTGATGAGGAGACCCTTTTCTTTGTTTGGCTCCTTAATGCCAAGGTTAAAGGTTGAAACAGAGGTAATATCTCCTGCAGTAGATATTTACGAAGAGGGAGACGAACTTATTCTAAAGGCTGAACTTCCTGGTATTAATAAAGAGGATATTGAAGTTAAGGTAACTGACGATTACATTACCATTTCAGGAGAGAAAAAGAAAGAGGAGAAGGTTGAAAAGAAGGACTACTACAGATATGAACGTTCTTATGGTTCTTTCTCGAGGACATTCAGGCTACCGTTGGAAGTTCAAACAGACAAGGCTAAAGCTAAATTTGAAAACGGCGTTCTTGAGATAAGAATACCTAAAACAGAGGAAGCTAAGTCAAAGGAAAGAAAGCTTCAGATTGAATAACAAAACAAAGAGGAGGGTTAAAGCCCTCCTCTTTGTTTACCAAATGATTGAATTTTAAAATTAGAAAGCCTTTTTTAGTAACTTAACAATATACAAAACTTTAAACTTATTATATCTATTTAGAAACTTCTTCGGACAGCCCAAAAATCGAAAAGACAGCAAAATGAGGCCTCTTTGAATTAATATCATTATTTTTATACAAAATCATAAATTGCCATTTAAATTTTCAATTTGATAACATACAAAAATGAAAATCAAAAAGTATCTATTCGTCGTTATTGTAGGTTATATTTCATTCTTTGCTCTTTACCTGCTAATAGAATTCACAAAACCTGTTGGTACAAAAGAGGACATAGAGATCTATATACCTCGAGGTGCCAGTTTTTCCCAAATAGCCAGCATACTTAAAGAAAAAAGAGTTATTGGTAATGAAACAGTTTTTATAATTGCAGGAAGATTGCTTGGAATAGAGAAAAAAGCCAGAGCTGGATATTACCTGATCACTTCGGATATGAATGTAATGGATGTTATTAAAAAACTTCTTGAAGGTAAAATTACTGAATATACCTTAACAATTATTGAAGGTGACAGTCTTTTTGAAATTGCTGATAGGTTAGAGCAGATAAATCCATCACTTAAGGAAGAATTCTGGAAAATTGCACGAGATTCAAACTTTCTTAAAAATCTCCAAATAAACGCACCATCTCTTGAAGGATACCTCTATCCTGATACTTACCTTATTCCTAAAGGCATGGATGTGAGGGAAATATTGACGATTATGGTAAGAAGAATGTGGCAGATGTATGATGAAAATTTAAGAGAGGAGACTCGCAGAAAGGGTTGGACAGTGAATGAAATTCTTACTCTTGCCTCAATTATTGAGAAGGAAGCGAAGATAGACGAAGAAAAGCCTATTATTTCAGCAGTCTATCATAACAGACTTAAAAAGGGAATGCCGCTTCAGGCAGATCCTACAGCCATATATGGAATAAAAAGATTCCGTGACGGTGTAACTAAGAAGGATTTGCAAAACCAAACGCCATACAATACTTACAAAATAAAAGGCCTTCCGCCCGGGCCAATTGCTTCTCCGGGAATAAAATCCATCATTGCAGCCTTAAATCCCTCAAAAGTTGACTACTTGTATTTTGTCTCAAAGGGAGATGGCACTCACGAATTTTCTGTTGACTTTAAAAGTCATGTATCTGCCATAAATAAAATAAGAGGGACCCAGGTTGAATAACTCTCCAAGAGAAAAAACAAGAAGAATCTACATAGGTAATGTGCCCATAGGTGGAGGAGCACCTGTTAGTGTGCAGTCAATGACAAAAACAGATACAAGGGACATAAAAAGAACGGTTCAACAAATAAAGAAACTTGAAAAGGCAGGCTGCGAAATTGTTCGTGTGGCTGTACCAGACATGAAAGCAGCAAAATCCTTAGGTGAAATTAAAAAGAGAGTAAATATACCTATCGTAGCAGATATTCATTTCAATTATCTTCTTGCCCTTGAGGCAATAAGGCAGGGTGTCGATGCTTTGAGGATTAATCCAGGCAACATCGGTGATAGTTGGAAGGTAAAAGAAGTTATAAAAGCTGCTAAGGATAGAAAAATACCTATAAGAGTGGGAGTTAATGCTGGTTCTCTTCCAAAGGATATACTTAAAAAATATGGTCATCCCACTGCTGAAGCAATGATAGAGGCAGCAATTAGACATATTGAGATACTTGAGGAGAACGATTTTCAGAACATTAAGGTTTCTTTAAAAGCCTCAAATGTGCTCAAAACTGTTGAAGCCTATAGATTGTTCAGCAGTAGATACGATTATCCCCTTCATGTTGGCATCACTGAGACAGGCTCATCTCCAGAAGGTATTGTAAAAAGTGCCTTAGGAATAGGACTATTGCTTCTTGAGGGAATAGGAGATACCATAAGGGTCTCTCTTACAGAACCACCTGAAAGAGAGGTAGAAGTGGCTTATGAAATTTTGAGAGCAACAGGGGTAAGAGCTGTAGGCCCTGAGATAATAAGCTGTCCAACCTGCGGAAGATGTGAAATTAACATAAAAAAAATGGTTAAAGAAGTAAAAAAGGCTTTAAGAGACATAAAGGAACCTATTAGTGTAGCAGTAATGGGATGTGCAGTAAATGGTCCAGGAGAGGCGAAAGAGGCGGATTTTGGTATTGCTGGTGGAAAAGAACAGGGAATAGTTTTTGTTAAAGGTAAAATTGTTAAAACCGTTAAAGAAAAAGAGCTTGTATTTTGTCTAATTGAAGAAATAAAAAAGACTCTTCAGTCTCGTCAGCATGATGCTAAATCTTAGGAGATTTAAAAACTCTTATCTAATACAAAGATGACTTCCATCACAAGAGGGTGCGCTATTTAACTCTAAAAATCCCTCTCTGCAACTTGAAAAACTAAGGGAGAGGCTGTCACAAATCTCTCTTAACTCACTAATGAGTTCTTTTCTTCGAGTCTCGCTTAAATACCATGCATTGAACTTCTTTATCCCCTCTTCAAAATAAAGAGGTCTGATTTTTTTAGCAATATGGGAGAAGGAATTTTCTATTCTTCTCCAACTATCCCACCGTGGTTTGAAGGTGCTTGCAGTAACATGAGAAACTCCGGCAGATTTTGCCAATCTTAAAATTTTCTCAGCCTCCCTTTCATTTAACAGAGGAATTAGCGGATCAAGTCTGAGTCCTGTTGGAATACCTCTTTTGCTCAAGCTTTCGAGAGCTTTCAATCTAACCAATGAAGAAGGCGCAAAGGGCTCAAGAACTTTGTCGTACCGCAAGGTTGTAACTGTTATCGTAACTGAAGAAGGCATTTCTTTAAGTATATCTATATCTCTACAGACAATATTGCTCTTGGTAATCACAAGAATTCTTATTTCATGTTTTTTGAATATTTCAAGGCACTTTCTAGTGATTCTTAAAAATTTTTCCTTTGGAGGATAGGGATCCGAAGTGTTACTTAAGGAAATAAGGGAATTGGTAGGAACTTTTTCTATTTCCTTTTTGAGCTTTTCAATAAGGTTTAACTTCAATCGACAGTTAAAAAAATCTTTTATGTATGAAGAAGCATAACAATATAGACAACCATGTTCACATCCTGTATAAGGATTAAGAGAGTATTTCGGAGGACAACTGCAAAGTTCATTTTTCCAGGGATCGAAAGGTCTAAGATACATAACTTCCTTTCTTTGGTGGCATAAAATATCTTAATTACTTGTTTTAAAAATCCTACAAAAGGTCTTTCCTAAGAAAGGATTATATCACCTTTCGCTCGCTCTTATATAGTCAACAAAGGCTTCTTGAAGGGGCACAGGTATTTGGGAAACATGAAAATCATCCATATTGGCTTTTCTAAGAAGATCGGATATCTGGGAGATGGTGTCTGAAGGAGAAAAGCTTCGTATTAAGATTTTATTTCCATAAACTGAAATTTCAGTGAAAATTCTCCTCAGTATTTCGTAACTTTCTATAAATTTTCCTACTCGTATCTCAATAAGGCTTCCCGATATTTTTTCCGATTCTTCTTTAAGCTTGCTCGGTGTTCCTTCAGCAATTAATTTTCCTCTGTGCATTAGGCAAAGTCTATCACAGTTTTCTGCTTCATCCATGTAATGGGTTGATACTATTACTGTAACCATCTTTTCTCTCGAAAGCTTATAGATAATCTTCCAAAAATTTCTTCTTGCAATAGGATCAACTCCACTTGTAGGCTCATCTAAGAACAAAATCGGTGGTTCATGAATAAGCGCGCAAGCAAGGGCAACTCTCTGCCTTATGCCCAATGGCAGGTCCTTAGTAATTCGATGTTCAAGTCCTTCAAGCTGGAGCATCTGCACAAGCTCTCTGAAATCTCCATTTTTAACACTGTAAAGCCCTCCATAAAGCTTCATATTTTCTAAGACTGTAAGATCCCTATAGAGAGAAAATTTCTGTGACATATATCCAATATTCGACCAAACTTTGCTTCTTTCCTTTTTTATGTCGAACCCTGCAATTTTAATAACACCTTCAGTTGGCTCAAGAAGTCCGCACATCATTTTAATAAGCGTTGTTTTTCCTGCTCCATTTGGGCCAAGAAGTCCCAGTATTTCGCCCTTTTTTATGGTTAAATCTACTGAATCAACAGCCCTAAAATCACCAAAAACTTTACTCACTCCACTGCATTTGATTATTAAGTCTTCATTAGCGCTAGGCTTCACATCTATCGGTTTGACCAAAAATGAATCCTTTGAGCCTGCTACTTCTTTTATAAAAACCTCCTCTAAATTTCCAAGTTCATCTGGCTTTCCTTGTAGTAAAATGCTCCCTTCGTGCATAAGAGCAATTCGGTGACATCTTTCAGCTTCATCCATATAAGAAGTGGTAAGAAGCACAGTAACAGCCCTTTCTCTAACAAGACTATGAATTATAGTCCAGAAATCCTGTCGAGACAAGGGATCCACTCCAGTAGTGGGCTCATCGAGGAGAATCACATCTGGTAGGTGCAAAAGAGTGCAGACAAGTGCAAGTTTTTGCCTCATTCCTCCGGAAAGATTCTTTGCTTGTCTTTTTAGAAAAGGTGCAAGCCTTGTTATTTCGAGAAGGATTTTTTTATTCCTCTCAAAAACTTCATCAGGAATAAGTCGCAGGTCCTTAAAAAATGAAATATTCTCTTCAATGGAGAGAGAGTCATAAAGATTAAGTCCAAGGCCTTGAGGCATATAACCTACGATGGATTTAACTTTTTCGGGTTCTCGTAAAACATCAATTCCATTTACAAAAGCTTTTCCTGAATTTGCTTTAAGTACTCCAGCAAGTATCTGAATGATAGATGTTTTGCCTGCGCCATCTGGACCAATAAGACCAAAAACCTCTCCTTTGTTAACTGAAAAGGAGACTTCTTTTACAGCAGCAATTTTTTTATAATTTTTCGTAAGGGCTTGAACTTCGATTACACTCTTTATTGAGGTTTGATCCAAGGAGCTGATTCTTTCCACTTTATAACCACATCTGCAGGCATGCCAGGTTTTAAAATTCCTTCAGGATTTTCAACTGATACCTCTACACCAAATACAAGCTTTACTCTTTCTTCTTTTGTTTCCACATTCTTTGGAGTAAATTCTGCCTGCTCGTAAATTTTCGTCACTCTGCCATTGAAAAATTTATCTGGATAGGCGTCTATGTAAATTCTCGCAGGAGCTCCAAGTTTTAGCTTACCTATGTCTGGTTCAGGCACATATACTTTCACATAAAGTCTATTAGGATCAACAATTACATAGAGCACGCTTCCAGGGTTAACCACTTCTCCTATCTCAACTGGCCTTGTAAGTATTACTCCATCTGAAGGAGCATAAATTTTTGTTTCATTCAGTTCAGATAAAATCTCTCTAAGCTTTTCTTTTGATGCCCTATGATTTGCCTCAGCCTGGGCAATAACCTTTAATGCAGCCTCTACTTCTGCTAAAGATGATTCATACTGCATTTTTATCCTGTCAAATTCACTTTTTGATACAAGCTCTTCCTGAAGCAGATGGCTATACCGATCATAGTCTGCCTTTGACTTCTCAAAGGAGGCTTTTGCACGACCAAGATTTGCCTTAGCCTGGGCAACCGAAAAAAAAGCTGCTTCTGAATTTTCCAACTGCGATCTATATCTTGCCGTAATTTGATCTGAATCAATCTCGCAAAGAAGCTCTTGCTTTCTAACTTTATCTCCTTCGTCTCTAAGAAGTTTAATAATTCTTCCCTGAACTTTCGGAGATACAGATATCTGTCTTCCCTCTATCCTACCACTTAAAATTATAAGCCCATCAGGCTTTTTTTTCGATTGAATCAAAACCAAATAGCCAAGCACAGAGAGAAAAATTAAAAACAAAAAAATAAGAGCGATTTTTTTGATATTTATTTTCATTTTATCTATTATATATGCTTAAAATGAAATAAATAAAGCCTTTTGGCTAAAATTTAATTTAATATTTTCCAATAATTCTGTAAATTTTAAGGGGTGTCAATGATAAATTACTGGCACCCCTTTTGTTTAAAATTTAGAAGAACTACAAAGACTCTTTCGAGGTCATCTGAATTATTTCTTTTATATGCTTATCAATTATCTCTGGTAAGAATGGTATGTCGAGATTTAAAAAACCACTGGTAATTAAACTTGTAGCTTCATCTCTTGACATTCCACGGCTCATAAGATACTCCACCTGTTCCTCTGATATCGGTCCAATGGAGGCTTCATGTGACAAATCTGCTTTATCTGCACCATGTGATATGAGCTGGGGAATGGCATATATGGATGCATCCTTTGAAAATATAATGCCTCTACAGTCTAATCTACCCATGCAGTAGTTCTGTGTTTTTGCTATTAGATCTCCCCTTGAATATATTACGCTTTTATGGTCTGCAATGGTTCTTGCAAGGGATTCTCCCTTTGTGTCTTTACCTTCAAAGATAATCTTTGAACCAAGGTCAATGTATGAATCATTAAGTCCATAGATTACTGTATTAAAACGAGCAGAAGCTCTATCACCCTTTAAATAAACTACAGGGCTTGACTGAATAGATTTAACCGGTTTCATGAGCGCATAATTATTTACATAAACACCATCTTCCTCAACAACAACTGCTGTTCTGGGTCTTACATAAAAGTTTTCTGCCCAGTTATGAATCATGGTAAAGAAAAGTTTTCCCCCTTTTTTTACATAAAATTCTGAAATACCAAGATGAATTCCAACTGCATCAGACTTTGAAAGTGTGCATCCTGTTATGATATGTAGTTCAGCGCCTTCTTCTACTATTACGAGGTTATGCACATTTTGACTGATGTATCCCTCTGCAATCATCAAACATGTCTGAAGAGGATACTCAAGCTTTTGACCTGGAAGAATTCTTATAAAATATCCATGGGTAGGATTAAGCGCAACCTGCGCTGTATATTTATCTGTGTCGGGTTGAACGATTTTCCAAAAATAATCCTCAAGCCAGTCGTAAGTTTCGACTGCTTCGCTGGTGCTCATAAGTTCCACTTTGCCCTCATACAGTTTGCTTAATTTCTTATAAACTACCGAATGGTCCATCTGCACATATGAGCCTGAACGCTCTCTTTCTTCTACATCTACACCAGCCATTAATGCAGCTTCTTTTGCAAGTTCTGGAAGCATTTCGAGACTTTCAACCTTTCCTCTTTCAATATGTTTTTCAAATTTTGTAAGGTCTATATCTTCGCCATAGGGTGCTACTTTATTAATTGCTTTCCGTGCTTGCTTTTTAATTTCCTCGATATATTTTTTGCTCACTGGCATGTGACACACCTCCTGTAGCCATTCTTCTTGATTTCGCTTAGTATATCTCTTGGATTTCCTCTACACTGAAGTTTGCCATTTAAAAGTATGTAACCTCTATCTGCATTTATGTAATCAAGTATATATCCAGTGTGGGTGATTATTATGGCACTTCTTTTTGGATCCTTTACTCTCTGTCCTCTTCCAAGTAGTTGATTGGTCATCTCTCCAATTAGAACAATATTTTCAAGGTCCACTCCTGATTCTGGCTCATCAATAAAAATTAAATCAGGCTTTTGAATGAGAAGCTGAAGAAGTTCTGCTCTTTTTACCTCACCACCTGAGAATCCATCGTTTACATCTCTGCTGAGATGACTTTTAAGATTAAGCTTCTCTGCATACTCGGAAATTTTGTCCTCCTTTGAGTCTCCATTACCGATAACTGAAAGGAGTTTTTGAAGGCTTACTCCCCTGACAACAGGAGGTCTCTGAAAGGAAATCCCCATACCGAGCTTAGCCCTTTCTGAAACATCCATATGGGTAACATCAACACCTTTAAAAATTATTTTGCCCTTTTCGATTTTATATTTTGGAAAGCCCATAAGTGTCATTATCAGGGTTGTTTTTCCCGCTCCATTTGGGCCAAAAAGTACTGCTACTTCTCCATAATCTACAGAAAAATTAATATCTTCAAGTACCTTTCTACCTTCCACTGAGACATGGAGGTTTCTTACCTTTAACATCTCAGCCATTTTTATGCCTCCTTCTTTAATAGTTTTTATCATTGCTACCTCCCTTATTCATATTGCATCTTGGGTCAACTCCTTGAAGATTACCCAAATGGGCAAAGCTATGGGCAACACATCCGCCTCTGCAGTGTTTATAAAATTTGCAGTCTTCTTTCTTGCATTGATTCCGCTGAAAACTTCTAAATACATCCATAATAGGAGATGAGAGAATTTCCGATAAGTGATTACTGAATATATTCCCAAGTAGAAAATCTTTTTTACCTGCAAGAAGATAACACGGATAAACTGAACCATCTGGAAATAGTGTTATTTTTTCAGTACCTGCAGGACAGCGATATTTTTCTCCGCCTATAAAGCCCTTACAGTAAACTGGCTTTATATTAGGGAAAGTCTCTCTCAAATTTTCCACCTTTTCCATAAATTCATAAAAGGGCATGGATTGGCTTAGTTCAGCCTCTGAAAGTGCATCCATGTAAATAAGATAATAATCTATTGAGCTTTTTTTTGCAAACTCTAATACTTTACGGTCAAGAAAAGCCTCTCTTGAAAATAGGGTTTTTATCCAAATTCTATGCTCTGCTATTATCTTAAGTAGTTCTTCAGAAGGAGGTTCATTTATAGAAACCCCTATTTTGAAATTTCTAAAATTATAGCACTCAAGAAATTTCTTTATTGAACCAGTAAGAGTTCCATTAGTGCTTAATGTCACTTCAATGGAGTTACTTGTAGCAGAGCTTATAAGTCTATCAAGAGCTTCATAAAGGAAAGGCTCACCACCAAGGATGTCAAGGCTTGGGATTTTATTTTTCACAAGTATATCTACTAATGCATCAATTTTTTCAGATGGAAAATCCTCTCCTTTAAAATCTCTACTAAAACAGGATTTACACTTACGATTACATCTAAAAGTAGGGAAAAATTGAATATAATTAATCATTTTTTAATAATTCATCCACAGCAAGGACTATATCTGCAAAGGCTTTTTCATTTTTTAATATCTCTCCAGCTTCGTTGTAGCCAAGATAGGAAAGAGTTTTGTGTTCTCCCACATCTATGGTTCTTAAAAAGGCTTTTATCGTAGCCTCTGCGCAGGTTACTCCAATTTCACCCTTTTTCATTCCTCCCACAAGAATTAAAAGGGCTTTTCTTTTCTTTAAAGATGCTCTTTTCTTAAGCACATATTTCTCATACCAAAGGCATTGACATCTGTCAATCAAGGACTTTAATTGAGCGGGCAGACCGAAAAAGAAGATTGGTGATACAATTATAACTCTATCTGCTTCCTCTAAAAGAGGATAAATAACATTCATGTCATCTTCAACAACACATTTTCCTGTTTCGCTACATGCATCACAGGCAACGCATCCAGAGATTTGCATATGGGAAGGATTGATATTTAAAACTTCATGGCCTTTCTCTTTACATAGATTACTGGCATAAGTAAGAAGAATTTCAGAGTTTCCCTTTCTTGGTGAACCTAAAAGAGAGAGTATTTTCATAAAAAATCAAGCTCCCTCCAAAAAAGGAGGGAGCATAAAATTACTCAACCTTTTTATACATCTTCTTAGGAGCTCCACAGACAGGACACTTCTCTGGTGGTTCTCCCTCTACGGTATGACCACATCCCTGGCAAACATAATAGTCCGCATCAAATTTCTGGTCTATTCTTTCCAATGCTTTTTTGAAAAGGTCTGCATGTACTTTTTCTACCTCATTGGCAAAGTAAAAACTTCTCTTTGCAGCCTGAGCACCTTCTTTCTCAGCATCCTCTATCATTGGAGGATACATACTTTCAAACTCGTAGGTTTCTCCTCCTATTGCTGCCTCAAGATTTTCCTTTGTGCTTTTTATTCCACCAGCTGCACGAAGATGGCTAAGAGCGTGCACTGTCTCTGCTTCTGCTGCAGCTTTAAAAAGTTTTGCAATGCCAGGATAACCCTCTTCCTCAGCCTTTTTTGCGAATGCAAGGTATTTTCTATTTGCCTGAGACTCACCCGCAAAGGCTTCCATTAGATTTTTTAGAGTTTTTTCCATCTTTTCACCTCCTAAAATTTTGCATGATACTCCTTTAAGGCCTTTCCAAAGGCCAACCCAAAGTCATAACATTTTTGTAAATCCTCCTCTGAGGGCTTATAAAGAACCCTTACTCCTTCTCCAAAAATCTCGAGCTTCATCTGCTTTGCATACTCATACATATCTTTCACTGCCTCACCGGACCAACCATAGCTTCCAAAGGCTCCAAAAAGTCTATTTTTTGGTCTGAGTCCTTTCAAGTAGGTTAAAAACTCAGCCACAGAAGGAAAAATATTGTTATTAAGGGTGGGTGAACCAACAATTAATCCTCTGTATTTCCAGACTTCCTTTACTGCAACGCTTTTTGGTGTAGCCCGCAACTTGATTACCTTTACAGGTAGATCCATATCGTTAAGGGCCTTAGCAATTGGAGTAATCATCTCCTCTGTGCTATGCCACATGGTGTCATAAACTATTACTGCTCCAAGAATTGCCTTAGCATCAACCATCTGGTTATAAAGTGTAAAAACCTTGTCTAAATGGCTCCGCCATATAACTCCATGGTCCGGAGCAATCATATCTATCTCTATTCCAGATTTTTTAATCTCCTCAATTTTTCCTCTTATTACATTTCCATAAGGCATAAGAATATTTGCATAGTAATCTATTACAGCATCCTCGAGTTCTTCCATCGAACGATTTTTAACAAATTCATCATCAAATCTTTCTGAGCAGGCTATATGTTGGCCAAAGGCATCTTGACTTATGAGAAGCTTTTCCTCTTTAACATATGTAAACATCGAATCGGGCCAGTGCATCATTGGAGTTTCAATAAAGTGCAGAGTTCTCTTCCCGATGTTTAGGGTATCGCCAGATTTGACAGTATTGACTTTATAGGGCGTTAGATCGATAAATCTACTAAGGCCTTTCCTTCCTTTCTCGGTAATATAAATTTTTGCATCAGGGACTACTTCGAGAATTTTTTCAAGCCCAGTGGCATGGTCATTTTCAATGTGATTTATCACTATATTAAGAATTTTTCTAGGTTCTATTATGCGGGATATATTTTCAAGAGTAACGTGAGCAAAATTGTGGTGAACTGCATCAACCAGAGTAGGTTCTTCATCAAGAATTAAATAATTGTTGTAACTGGTGCCTCTTGGAGTTTCGTATCCATGAAAATCTCTTATTGCCCAATCAACACTGCCAACCCAGTAAATTCCAGATTTTATCTCAACAGCCTTCATGATCAATCCTCAAGCAAAGAGCTAAATTTATCAAGATGGATTTCCTCTTCTTCAAGAATCTGCTCAAAAAGCTTTCTCGTGACAAAATCTTCTTCCTTTTCTGCAAGTTTTATAATTTCTTTATAAAGAGCAACAGCTTCCTCTTCTGCTTTTTTATCAATCTCAAGCATTTCAGTAAGATTTTTTCCAATAGTAATAGGATCTGGTTGAGTGGTAGGAATACCTCCATGAAAGGAGATTCGTTCTGCTATTTTTTCTGCATGCATCATTTCATTAATGGCAAATTGTTTAAAAATTGCACTAACAGGCTCTGCCTTGATTCCTTTCGCAAGAACATGCTGCCACATATACTGAATGCTTACTTGAAGCTCTCTTGCAACAGCTTTCTGTAACTTATCCATTAGCTCGTTGCTAATCATATCTTACCTCCTTGTTTTAATATTAGTTTGTTGGATGCACTTCGACTAAAAAACCTCTAATACCACAGGAAGAACATTTCTGAGGTTTATGTTTGGCTGTTCTTATTGAGCCACATTTGGCACATTTGTATTCTTTGTATCCTGGTGTTAAGGATGCTTTCTTCTGACAGCTTGGACATATTACATAAACTTTCAGTTGTGTATCAAGGATCTGAAACTCCGGGACTAATGATTTCAGATTGTCAATATTAATTTTAGCCTGAATATCAAATATTTTTTGACATTTTATACAGATAGCATGATAATGAGCAGAAAGATCTGGATCAAATCTTCTCTTTTGCGGATCAATATATATCTCTTTTACCCTTCCGGTTCTTTTTAAGAATTCTAAAACATTATAAACTGTAGCAACTGACATTGTCGGAAAATCTTTTGAAAGAGCTTCATAAATATCCTCTGCTGATGGATGCTCTTTATTTCCATCAAGATACTTAAGAATTGCTAATCTTTGAGGTGTCCATTTAATTTTAGGTTTCATTAGAATAATTATAAATAAAAATTAAATATTTGTCAAATTTACGTCTTTCCTCAAGCCAATAAAACAGTAATTTTTAAACCTACCACTCTAACTCTTTTTTCAAAAGTTTCTCATAAATATCCTTTGGTAAGAAGCAACTTTTATGCAGTCCTTCTGTATAGAGTTTAGTCTGAACCTTTGCAGGCTTTCTAATCTCTCTTGGATCAAGCGATTTAGAGCCTACCGAAAATGTCCACCAATTTCCGGCATAGGTTGCAATGCTTGCTGTATAAATATCAACAATCGGAAAAATTAGCTTCATTGAGTTTTGAACTTCCCATACAAGGTCTTTGTGAAAAATAAGGGATTCTGATAGTGTTACAAACATTCCTTTTTCAGTAAGAGCATTTCTTACAGATTTAAAAAACTCTACTGTGAAAAGGCTCTTTGCAAAACCTATAATATCTGTAGAATCAACAATTATAATATCAAGAGAGTTTTCCATTGATTTTATAAACTCTGCTCCATCCATGCATTTTATTTCAACTCTTGGATCATCAATTGCTGATGAGACAGTAGGAAAGAATTTTCTTGATGTATTTATAACTTCTTCATCAATTTCAATAAAATATAGCTTTTCCACACAATCGTGTTTTAATACCTCTCTTACAGCACCTCCGTCACCACCTCCTATAACTGCAACCCTTTTTGCCTCTGGATGGGAGTGCATAAGCACATGAGTAAGCATTTCATGGTATATAAACTCATCCCTTTCAGTAAGCTGCACCACATTATCAAGTACAAGTACTTTACCAAAATAGGGATTTTCAAAAACTACTATTTCCTGAAAGGGGCTTTTCGCTTTGTAGAGAATTTTTTCTACCTCATAGGTATACTGTATTGGTGCATAGGGATCTTTTTCAAAAAATCTTATCATCTCTGCTCCTCCTAAATTAGAAATGTTTTTGGTATGGAAAATCCATTAAATTCTGAGGCATATGATATGGTATATGCTCCTGCTGATAGGATGAGAATAAGACTACCCACATCAGGTTCTGGTAAAACCACGCCTTTATCAATTACATCAAAGCTATCACAGCTTGGTCCAGCAATTGTCCATTCGCTTTCCTCTCCTCGACTACCAACGATGTATTTATATTTGATTCCTCCGATACTTTCCATTAGACCATTAAAAACTCCTACATCTATGTAAAGCCAATTTTCTGAGCCTCTTTTTGCTTTACCTATTATCTTTGAAACAAAAATCCCTGCATCACCTACCACTGCTCTACCTGGCTCAATGAATATCTCAGTGTCAGGAAAGTTTTTTTGAAGAATGGCATCAATTTTTGACTCAATTGTCTCTACATCAGGGACCTTTTTAATGTATTCTATTGGATAGCCACCACCTATGTTTAGCATTTTTATCTCTATTCCCTCTTTTTGAGCCATTTCTTTTACTTGCTTTGCCTTGTCAATTGCTGTATACCAGTTATAGATATTACTGCACTGAGAGCCCACATGAAAAGTTATACCTACAGGCTCAAGCCCTTTTTTCTTAGCATAAAGAAGAAGTTCTACAGCCTCTTCTAATTCCACTCCAAACTTCTTGCTTAAAGGCCATTCACTTCCCTCATTAGGAACTGTTAGACGAACATAAACCTTTTTACCAGGTGCATATTTTGCCATTTTATCCACTTCTGCATGGGAATCAAAGGCAAAATAGTCAATTCCATACTGAACAGCGTATTTTAGAAATTTAAAGGTCTTTATTGGATTACTTGTTATGATTCTATGTGGAGGAACCTTTAATTCTTCAAGAATTGCCAGTTCTCCCTCAGAGGCTATTTCAAAGCCCATGTTTAAACTATTTATAAAACGCAAAACATCAATATCTGGATTGGCTTTGACAGCATAAAAAACTTTAGAATTTTTAATACCTTTACCAATAATTGACGCTTTCTCCTGTAAAACCTCTCTGTCAATAAGCAAATAGGGAGGCTCATCGTCGTGTGAGGCTATCCAGTTTAAAACTTTATCCATCATATTTGCTCTAAAGGGAGTCATGAGTTAAATTTTATCATAATTAGGTATTATTATGATAGAATAGAAAATGGAAAGCGATGCTCTTCAAAAGCTTAGGAAGGAAATTGACAAAATTGATGAAGATATTCTGGAACTTCTAAATAAAAGAGCATCTCTTGCTTTGAAAATCGGAGAGGTTAAAAGGAAAAGAGGGCTGCTTTTCTATGATCCTGTTCGAGAAAAAGAGGTAATAAAAAAGCTAATAAACCTTAACAAAGGCCCTTTTTCTGATGAAATAATAAAATCACTTTTTAGAGAAATTCTGTCTGCTACCTTAGCTCTTCAGGAGTCCCAAAAAATTGCCTATCTTGGCCCAGAAGGCACTTTTACCCATCTTGCAGCAATAAAATTTTTTGGAAGTTTTGCTCAGTTTGAACCCTTAGACAACATAAAAAGTATATTCGAGTATGTTGAAAAGGGACAGAGCATGTATGGGGTCGTTCCCATTGAAAATTCCAATGAGGGCACGGTTACCCTTACTCTAGATATGTTTGTACAGCACGATGTAAAAATTGCTGGAGAGATAATTATTCCTATCTCCCATCATCTTTTGTCACTTACAGGGGAAAGAGATAAAATTAAAAAAATTTACTCCCACCCTCATGCAAAAGCACAGTGTCGGGAATGGTTAAGAAAAAATATGCCTAATATACCTTTGCACGATGTTACCTCAACTGCTGAAGCTGCAAGACTGGCCTCTGAAAATGAGGAAATTGGTGCAATAGCAAGCGAGTTTTCTGCAACTCTTTACGGACTTAAATTTGTAGCAAAACATATTGAAGATTACAAGCAGAACTATACGAGGTTTTTTATTTTAAGTAAAACTTTTCCAAATAAAACTGGAACAGACAAAACATCCATTATGTTCTCCCTTAAAGATAAACCTGGTGCTTTATACAATGCCTTAAAACCTTTTAAAGAGAGTAAAATCAATCTTACAAAAATCGAATCAAGACCTGCGAAGATGAGAAAGTGGGAATACATTTTCTTTGTTGATTTCATAGGCCATATAGAAGATGAAAAAGTAAAAAGTACTCTTAATGAAGTTAAAAAATGTTGTATAGAATTGGTTCACCTCGGTTCATATCCATTATTTGAATAAAGGAGGAAGTTAAAAATGATTAAGCCTCTTCCCTACATTGAAAAAATTCAACCCTACATTCCTGGAAAGCCAATCAAGGAGGTTGAGAGAGAACTTGGAATTAAAAGATGCTACAAATTAGCCTCTAATGAAAACCCTTTAGGGCCATCTCCCCGAGTAGTAGAAGCAATAAAGGATTTTCTCTCAACTCCTGAAGAACTCGCCCGATACCCTGAGGGAAGTGGATATTATCTCAAAGATGCTCTTTGCGAAGCTTTTGAAAAAAGGGGCATAAAACTCACTCACGATGAGATAATCCTTGGAAATGGCTCAAATGAGCTAATTGACATTGCAGTAAAAACATATATAGGACCCGGTGATGAAGCTATTATGGCAAAACCCTCTTTCATTGTTTATTCAATGAGTGTTACTTCTCAGGGAGGAATTCCAAAAGAAGTATCCCTTAAGGATTGGAAACATGACCTTGAAGGTATGCTAAAAGAAGTAACAGATAGAACAAAGATTATTTTTATCTCTAACCCAAATAACCCAACAGGCACAATGAACGATAAAACAGAATTTGCCACATTCATGGAAGCCTTACCTGAGAATATACTTGTCATAATGGATGAGGCTTACTATGAATATGTAACCTCTTCGGAATATCCCAATTCATTAGACTATTTCCTCAAGGGAAGAGATATACTTATACTCAGAACTTTTTCTAAGGCCTATGGACTTGCAAGTCTGAGAATTGGATATGGCATAGGGAGAAAAGATATAGTCAAAGACATGAATAGAATAAGAGAACCCTTCAATACAAATACAATAGCCCAAATTGCAGCAGAAGCAGCACTTAAAGATGAGATTCATTTGAAAAAAGTAATTGAACTAAATGAACAGGGCAAAAAATACCTGTACAGTGAGCTTAATAAGATATCAAATATTGCCTATCTACCTACTGAAACAAATTTCATATACATAAAACTACCTCAGGGAAAGTCCTCAAAGGATGCTTTTGAATTTCTCATAAAAGAGGGAGTAATCGTAAGACCAGTTGGTCCAGAGGAAATAAGGGTTACAATTGGTTTACCTGAAGAAAATGAAGCTTTTATTAGTGCATTTAATAAATTTTTAAAATAGGAGGTTTAAATATGGATATTATAGTTTTACGACCAGAAGTAAGTGATGAACAAATTGAGAGAATTGTAAAAAAACTTGAAGCAAAAGGACTAAAACCGCATATTTCAAGAGGTGCAGAAAGAACAATTATCGGAGTTATAGGTGACACATCGAAGGTAACAGAAGATGAGGAAAATGCTATAAGAGCCATCCCTGGAGTAGAAGATGTTGTAAGAATTTTGAAGCCCTATAAATTGGCAAGCAGAGATTTCAAAAAAACAAATACCATAATTAAAGTAGATGGCGCTGAAATAGGTGGGAAGAAGGTTTATGTTGCTGCAGGTCCCTGTGCTGTTGAAAACAGGGTTGTTTTACTTGATATAGCAGAGAAAATAAAAACTGCTGGTGCTTCCTTTATAAGAGGAGGTGCCTTTAAGCCAAGAACCTCACCATATTCCTTTCAAGGCCTCGGTGTTGAAGGACTTAAATATCTAAAAGATGCAAAAGAGAAAACAGGACTTCCAGTTATTAGTGAAATAATGGATCCCAGAGACTTAGATGTAATTCTTGATTACGTTGATATTCTCCAAATTGGCACAAGAAACATGCAAAACTTTAAACTTCTTATGGAAGTAGGCTCAGTTGACAAGCCTGTTTTGCTTAAAAGGGGTATGTCAGCTACAATTAAAGAGCTACTGATGGCAGCTGAATATATTCTTTCACGAGGAAATGAGAAAGTAATCCTGTGCGAAAGAGGAATTAGAACCTTTGAGACTGCCACAAGAAACACCCTTGACCTTAGTGCAGTGCCACTTTTGAAATCATTAAGCCATCTACCAGTTGCAGTTGACCCGAGCCATGGTGTAGGAAAGAGGGAATTAGTTGCCCCAATGTCATTGGCAGCAGTTGCAGCGGGTGCAGACATGTTGCTTATTGAGGTGCACACCAATCCCGAGGAAGCTCTATCAGATGGTGAGCAGTCTCTTACTCCTGCTATGTTTAGCGAATTAATGAAGAAGGTTTCTGCTGTTGCAAAAGCCATTGGCAGGGAAGCCTAATGGCCGATGAATTTTTTAATTCTGTAACTATTATTGGAGTGGGTTTAATCGGAGGTTCCTTATCAATTGCCCTTAAAGAACAGAGACTTGCAAATCGCGTCATTGGCTTTGGTAGAGATGAAAATAGGTTAAAAGAGGCTTTAAAACTTGGCATAATAGATTCATATACTCTTTCACTTAAAGAGACTACCAACTCAGAACTCATTGTTCTTGCTACTCCAATGGGGGTTTTTGAAAAAATTTTGATGCCTATAGTCTCTTTTTTAAGGGAAGGTACAATAGTTATTGATGTGGGAAGTGTAAAAAAACAAGTGGTTGAATCACTTGAAAAAATTTTGCCACCCCATGCTCACTTTATTGGTACCCATCCAATAGCTGGTTCAGACAGAAAAGGTTTTGAATATGCAAAGGGAGACCTTTTTCGTAGTGCAAAAGTTATATTAACGCCTACTGAAAGAACAGATAAACCCTCTTTAGATAAAATCGCGAAAATGTGGGAAAAACTTGGAGCGGTGGTAGAAATTATGAGCGCTGATACACACGATAAAATTTATGCCCTTATGAGTCACCTACCTCATCTTGTTTCCTTCTCTTTAGTAAACACCATCGATAAGATCGATAAAAATTTAATAAATTATGCTGGCTCAGGCTTTAAAGACACCACTCGAATTGCAAGAAGTGACCCCACAATCTGGAAAGACATATTCTGTATGAACCGACACTATCTTTTAGGAGCGCTGAAGGAATATATAAAAATCCTTGAAAGCTTTAAAAACATGCTTGAAGATGGGAGTTCCGAAGAAAGTATATTTGAATTTATAGAAAGAGCAAAAAGATTAAGAGAGAGCATTGACTAATTGGAGGAAAGCATATAATATGGAGAGAAAAATAAATAATGCAAGAGCTTTAAATGGAGAGATAACTCCACCACCAGATAAATCCATATCTCACAGGGCTATAATGTTCTCTTCTTTGGCAAAGGGAGAGTCAAGAATAAAAAACTTTCTATGGGCAAAAGATCCTATTAGCAGTCTAAATGGAATGAAAGCTCTCGGTGTACTGATTGAAATTAAAGGAACTAATAAAGAAATAATTGTGCATGGTGGTGGACTAAAATCCTTAAAGGAACCACAAGATGTTCTTGACTGCGGAAACTCTGGTACAACCATGAGACTTTTAAGTGGAATTCTGTCTGGAATGCCCTTTTTAAGTATCCTTACAGGAGATGAATCTTTAAGGCAAAGACCGATGAAAAGAATTATCAAACCCCTTTCAATGATGGGCGCTAATATTTTTGGAAGAGCTGAAAATACCTTACCTCCCCTTGTTATTAAAGGAGGACATTTAAGGGGAATAACCTATGAAATGCCCATTGCAAGCGCTCAGGTAAAAAGTGCCTTGCTCCTTGCAGGGCTTTATGCTGATGGAGAAACTTCTGTGTTAGAACCTCACAAAAGCCGTGATCACACAGAAAAAATGCTTGCAAGTATGGGAGTTGATATAAAAATAAATGGAAATGAAATAAAACTAAAGCCTCCCAGGAATGAACTTTCGGCTTTTGACATCACAATTCCTGGAGACTTTTCATCGGCGGCTTTTTTTATCGCAGGCGCCACTTTAGTGCCTAATTCAGAAATTTTAATTAAAAATGTTTGTCTAAATGATACAAGAACCGGATTTCTGGAAGTTTTAACCAAAATGGGTGGAAATTTTCAGATATTAAACAGAACCTATCAAGCTGGAGAACCTGTTGGAGATATGATAGTTAAAAGCACTCAAGAACTAAAAGGTGTTATTGTGGAAGGAGAATTAATTCCAAGACTCATAGATGAATTCCCAATTTTGTGTGTTTTAGCCACCCAATCACAGGGAGTAACTATTATAAAAGATGCTGAGGAACTTAGAAAAAAGGAATCCGACCGAATAAGAGCAATGGTTACAGAGTTAAGTAAAATGGGCGCAGAAATTAAAGAACTTAAAGATGGCGTTGAAATAAAAGGACCATGTAAACTAAAAGGAGCTTATGTTTACTCTCACATGGACCATCGTATTGCTATGGCCTTATCGATTGCAGGCCTTATTGCAGAGGGTGTAACAACAATAGTAGATTCTGACTGTGTAGATATTTCCTTCCCTGACTTTTATAGCCTTCTGGAGATGCTTCAGAAATGAAAAGAGTAATAGCAATAGACGGTCCTTCTGGAGCTGGTAAAAGCACTATTTCAAAGGAAGTGGCAAAGGCTTTAGGTTTTTTTTACTTAGACACAGGAGCCCTTTACAGAACAGTGGCCTATTACTTTTCTAAGAAATTTCCACAATGCAATGATTTTTCTTCACTCAGCGATAGGGAAATAGAAAACGAGCTTACAAACATTCAAATCCATTACGACTGCGACAAGGTTTTTTTAAAAGGTGAAGATGTTTCCCTATTAATACGAGAACCAAAAATTGGCGAGTTTACCTCTCAGCTTTCTGCAAAAAAAGTAGTTAGAACTTTTTTACTACCTTTGCAGAGAAAATTCGCTGAACTATATGACACTGTTGCTGAAGGTAGAGATATGACCACTGTTGTTTTCCCTGATGCATGGAAAAAATTTTATCTTGATGCGTCACTGGAGACAAGGGCAAAAAGAAGATATGAACAACTATTGAGACTTGGTAAAGATATCAACTTCGATATAGCTCTCCAAGATGTATTAGAAAGAGACAAAAGAGATTCAACAAGAAAAGATGCTCCTCTAATGATTAGTCCAGATGCTTTTTACATTGATACATCTAAAATGTCAATAGAAGAGGTGATAACACTTATCTTGAAAAAAGTTGCAGAGTCTGCCTAATATCTTGTATTATCTAAAACAGGATGGAAAACATTGTTCTTGTAGAGGGCGCGGGTTTTTGCTTTGGAGTAAAACGAGCAATTGAAATAGCCTTTGATGTAGCCAAAAAGCATAAGGAAGGTATTTTTACTTTAGGTCCTATAATTCATAATCCTCAGGTTGTGGAAAAATTAAAAGAATTAGGAGTCTGTCCGATTGAGAGTGTTACTGAAGAAAAAAATATAAAAACTCTCATCATAAGAGCTCATGGGATTCCAAAAGACAAATTAGAAGAGCTAAAAAAGAAAGGATATGAGATAATTGATGCTACTTGTCCTTTTGTAAAAAAAGCTCAAAGTCTTGCTGAAAAATTATGCTTAGAAGGTTATCAGGTTGTTATAATTGGTGATAGTGAACATCCTGAGGTAAAAGGAATCTTCAGCTATGCTGGAGAAAAGGCTGTTGTAGTAACTTCTGATAAAATTCCCAATTTAAATAAGAAAATAGGAATTATTCAGCAAACTACTCAACCATTATCAAAGGTTAAAGAAATATTAAACGGCATAATAAACTCTTTGAATGAGTTCGAAGAGATAAGAATATTCAATACGCTCTGCAATTTTACCGCAAAACGGCTCGAATCTACAGAAAAAGTAGCAAGAAATGTGGATCTTATGATTGTAATAGGTGGAAAAAACAGTGCAAACACTACTCAGCTTGCTAACCTCTGTAAAAAAATAGGCGTAAAAACTTATCATATAGAAGATGTTAAAGAAATAGATAAATCATGGTTTAAGGATGTAAAAAAAATAGGCATAACAGCAGGAGCTTCAACTCCGCAGTGGATAATTGATGAAATTATTGATAAAATAAAATGTTTATAACTTAAGGAGGACAGGGAACATGCAGAATCAGATTAGTGAAAAACAAGAACTTGAAAATCTATATGAGAGCACGCTTTCTCATGTGGAAAGAGGTGAAATAGTAAAAGGAAAAATTATAGGAATTAGAAATGATGGAATTATTGTAGATGTATCCTATAAATTCGAGGGAATTATTCCATTAAGCGATTTTTCAAAGGAAGAGCTATCAACCCTTAAAGAAGGCGATGAAATTGATGTTTTCATTGAAAAAATTGATGATGCCCAGGGCGCCATATATCTTTCTCGAGACAGAGCATTAAAAATTAAGGGATGGGAAAATCTTATAGAATCGTATGAAAAGGGATTGCCAATTGATGTAACTGTTACAGCAAAAACAAAAGGTGGTGTTTTAGCTTCATATTTAGGTATAAAAGGATTCATTCCCGCCTCATTACTCGAGTTAAAAAAGCCTAAAAACTTAGATGAATATATTGGCAAACAGATTAAAGTTAAAATAGAAAAAGTGGAGCCACCAAAAAATCTTTATGGCAACTGGAAAAATGTAAAAACTACTTTAGTTCTATCACGAAAAGCCTATCTCGAAGAAAACAAAGAACAATTAAAACGGGAACTAACAGAAAAACTTAAAGAGGGTTCGAAAGTAAAAGGTATAGTTAAAAATATTACCAATTATGGAGTATTTGTTGATCTTGGAGGAATAGATGGCTTTCTTCATATATCAGATATTTCTTGGGGCAAAGTAAAACATCCATCACAGTTTTTTGATGTGGGCAAAGAGTATGAATTTGTCGTTATAAAATCAGATATGGAAAATGAGAGAATTACCCTTGGATACAAACAGAAAAAAGCCGATCCATGGGAGAATATTGATAAAAAATATCAGCCTGGCATGAAAGTAAGAGGAAAGGTAACCCGAATTGAAGATTTTGGCATTTTTGTTGAACTTGAAGAGGGAGTGGAAGGACTTGTTCACTCCAGTGAACTTGATTGGGTAACTCCAAAGAATCCTTCCTACTATGCTGAAATCGATGAATGGCTAAATCTAAAGATTATTGACATTGATAAAGAAAATCGCAAAATCTCTCTTAGCCTGAAACAATTAAAGCCAAAACCATGGGAAGTAGTAGCAAAGAAATACAAAGTAGGAGACAGAGTAATAGGAAAAGTCAAAACAATCACAGACTTTGGAGTTTTTTTAAGACTTCCTGAAGGGGTTGATGGACTCATACATATTTCCGATATATCCTGGACAAAACATGTTGATCATCCTTCACAGTTTTTCAAGAAAGGACAAAAGGTTGAGGCAATAATATTAAATCTTGAGCCTGAAAAAGAAAAGATGTCTTTAGGAATAAAACAACTCAAAGAGGATCCATGGTTAAAAGAAATACCTGAGAAATTTAAAGTAGGTGAAATATACGATGCGAGAGTTATAAAGAAAACAGAGCATGGTCTTTTTGTAGATATAGGCGGTATAGTTGAAGGACTTGTTTATAATTCGGAAATTGATAAAAACAGAATTGTGAAAGAGGGAGATGAAATAAAGGTGCTTGTTGTAAAGATGGATCCTGAAAAAAGAAAAATAGGACTTAGTATGAAAAAAGCTGAGGAAGAATGAAAAGAAAAACTTTAAAAATTTTTCTTATTACAGTTGGCTCTCTTTTATTAATAAGCTTCCTTGCCACTGTAATGGAAAGCAGTCTTACATCAGGAAAAGTGGCAGTAGTGAACATAAAGGGAGTTATTGTTGATTCTGCAAGCACTGTGGAGGAAATAAAACAATACAGAAAAAACCCTGCAATAAGAGCAATTGTATTGAGAGTTGACAGTCCTGGTGGAGCTGTTGTTCCCTCGCAGGAAATTTATGAAGAGATAAAGAGAACCATAAGCACCAAACCTGTAGTTGTTTCCATGGGATCTGTTGCTGCTTCTGGAGGTTATTATATTTCCTGTCCTGCAACAAAGATAGTAGCAAATCCTGGAACCCTGACTGGTTCCATAGGTGTATTAATGGAATTGCCAAATATCAAAGGACTACTGGATAAAATAGGGGTTAAGACAGAAGTTATAAAAAGTGGAAGGTATAAGGACATAACCTCTCCTTTCAAGCAAATGCAAAGTGATGAAAGAGATGTGCTGCAAAACTTACTTGATGATGTTCATGAACAATTTATAAAGGCTGTAGTGGAAGGCAGAAAACTACCGATTGAAAAAGTAAAAAAAATAGCCGATGGAAGAGTTTTTACAGGAATCAAGGCCAAAGAATTGGGACTTGTTGATGAAATAGGAGACCTCGATTATGCTATAAAAGTGGCGGCAGAACTTGGAAATATAAAAGGTGACCCCCAAGTAATAACAAAAAAATCAACTCTTTTAAAAGAACTTCTAAAGGGTGATGCTGAATCATTAATAGGAAAAATTTTACCAACTTTTCAAGCCTATTATCTATATCGACCACAAATAGAAAATTAATAAGGAGGCGCTGTAATGAAAAGGTCAGAATTAATTGAAAGAGTATCTCAAAAAGTAGACATATTAACAAAAAAACAGATTGAAACCATTGTAGATATGATATTTGACTGCATGAAAGAGGCCCTCTCAAAGGGAGAGAAAATCGAAATTAGAGGTTTTGCAAACTTTAAAATAAAGGAAAGACAGGAAAGATTAGCAAGAAATCCAAAAACAGGTGAAAAAATAACTGTACCACCACAAAGAGCCATTAATTTTAAAATGAGCAAGGCTTTGAAAGAAGCTTTAAACAAGTGAAGTGCTGCTTCAGGTTAAAAACCTTAATATATTCTACAGAAATTCAATTTACATCGAAGATGTTAATTTCTCATTAAATAAAGGCGAAATATTCTCAATTGTTGGAGAAAGCGGAAGCGGAAAAACCTTAACTGCTTTAGCAATTATCAATTTACTGCCCGATTTTTTTTTATCAAAAGGAGAAATATTTTTTAAAAATTTGAATATTCTAAACCTTTCAGAAGAAGAAATCAGAAAGATAAGAGGTAGATACATCTCCTTTATCTTTCAGGATCCGATGGTGTCTTTAAATCCTGTACTTAAAGTAGGATATCAGTTAGCAGAAATGTTTATTTATCACTTTAAAAATTCCAAAAAGGTTGCTCTAACTCAAGCACAAAAAATATTTGAAAAATTCAAAATATCCCATATTTTTGATAGTTATCCCCATCAGCTATCAGGAGGCATGAGGCAAAGAGTAATGATAGCAATGGCTGTTTCCTGCGAGCCTGAAATTATTATTGCTGATGAGCCATCAACTGCCCTTGATGTGACAGTGCAGGAAGAAATTTTAGATCTACTACATTTTATTGTTAAAAATGAAGACAAAGCACTCCTTTTGATAACCCATGATATTAACATCCTTGGTGAATATGCAGATAGGGTAATGGTAATGTATGCAGGAAGGGTTATGGAAATGGGGTCTGTTGAAGAAATCTTCAATAATCCTCTTCATCCTTATACAAAAGCTTTATTAAACTGTATTCCCAAGCCTGGTGCTGTTTTGAAATCAATTAAGGGAACTATACCAAATTTAAAAGGAATCCCTAAGGGATGCGCATTTCACCCAAGATGTGAAGAAAAGTTAAATGAATGCGGTCTATTAACTCCGCATTTAATTGAAAAATCTCCAGGTCATTGGGTAAGATGCCTAAGGTATTCATAAATCTTAAATATCATCAAATAGGTAAAGTAAGTTGTTATTCTTAAGGTGAATCCAAAGGTACGTATTTCCTCAAAATTAGATCTCTTCGAAATTACTCTACCTTTCTCCATTGTTTGACCTCCTCACCTTCCTATCATACACATCTTCTAATTCCTCACTTAGCCTCCCGACTTTGTCAGTTTACTGCCAAAATTTGCCTCACAATCTCTGCAAGTGCTTGATTTTAATAAATGCCAAATTTTTTCTATCAAATTTTGTGGTATAACTTAATTTTCTACTTTAGCATTTTTAACTTGACTTTTTTCTTTATT
>CAKZQH010000072.1 GCA_937139565.1 uncultured Nitrospiraceae bacterium
AAAAGAAGCATCGTAGTAGTAAAGACATTACAGAGGGATTCCAGTTCAGGGAAAGTAGTTTGCAGAATCCGTTTAATATCGTTTTTGGTGGAAGAGATAAGATGGCAGATAGATTCTCTTTCTCTGGCAATATCTCTGAAGTCTTTAGTGTCCTGAGAGAGGGAGAACTGTTCAATGGAATCCCTGTGGGCAAGAATAAACCGTGCAATAGTGAGAGAGTCTTTCTTGTCAGTTTTGGTTTTACGCAAAGACAGCTTTGCAAAATTAGAGATCAGAAGGGGGTTAATGATGGCGGTGTTAATATCTTTAGAAGACAGGTAAGAGAAGAGATTGATATGGTAGCATCCTGTGGACTCCATAGCAGCAATGACATTGGAGAGGTCTTTACAGTTAGAAGTGATAGCCTTCAAAAGTTCGGAGAAACCCTTTCTATCCATAGAGGTAGAGATAGAAAAACAGACATTACCTTTGCTATCAAGAGCTGTGGCAGAGAAGGAATCTTTGGAGACATCAATACCGACAAACAGATTACTCATGGCAAAACCTCCATAATGACATATATAGACGAGGCAGGGGAAGCCTCCCGGCCAATCCTCCATGGTGACAAGGGTTCAGAGACCCAATCAACCTATAATGGCTATGGGAGGCAGGGAACAGACTGCTTCGAGGGTTCAATGACCCAGGTGAAATGGAGTTCTCCTGCCTGTCCAACTTTAACGGGTAAAACCCGCTTATATAGGCTTTATAACACAAATTCTTAGTAGGAGGGAAAATGGAAGAATCCTATACCTGCTATCAAAGCGAAAGCATATGAACTTTTACAACTCTTTAATATGAGGTTTTACAATGAGACACAATATTCTTGACAAGTGCCCTTATTATTAATGCTTTCATAAAGCACCTCCAATATATGCTGTTATATCTTAGCAATGCCATTGTTCTAAATACAACTAAAATTTAATAAACTGTTAGATTGTATAAAATTTTTTCTGGTATATTAAATTTTATAGTTCAGGGAAAATGTGTAGTGCTCCTTTAACAGATATAATATTTGAAGAATCATGGCAGGAAGCAATCGAGAGAATTTTGAAATCTAATACAACAATAATCATCGGAGGCATTGACTGTGGAAAATCTACCTTTGCAAGGTATCTTCTAAAAAAATTATTTGATTTAAGGGGAGATTTAATCCTTATAGATGCCGACATAGGGCAAAGTTCAATCTCTCTTCCTGGAACGATAGGTTTAAAAAAGATAGCTACCTCTTACGAAAGGGATAACTTTGCCGATGAAATTTTTTTTGTGGGATATACAACTCCTTCGGTTTCTGTAGGGTATTTTTTAGAGGTTTTTTCGGCGGCTGTTGAGAGAGCCAAAAGTTACAATCTTCCTCTCATCGTTGATACTGATGGATTTATCTCTGACGAAGGGGTAAATCTTAAATTAAGGAAAATAGAAATATTAAACCCAAATCTTGTTATTGCTTTTCAGAAAGAAAGAGAATTGGAAACAATCATAAGACATATAAATACAGAAACAATAATACTTAAGCCATCTTCTCATGTAAGGGTTAGAGACCAGAATTCCAGAGCTGAATATAGACTAAAGCGATTTCAATTTTATTTCAAAAATTCAGAGAGCTACATGATGCCTGTTAAACTAATTAAAGATTCTGAACATTTGAAAAACGTTGTTTACAATCTGGATAAGTTTCGAGGAACATTAATAGGACTAATGGATGAGAAGCAATGTATAGGCCTTGGATTAATTGAGGATATTGATAGTAAGACGATTTTGATACGAACGCCTATCTCTGGTATTTATAGGGTTAAAAAAATCCTTATTGGAAAAATAAAGTTATCTGAACTTACTTAAGTAAAAAATAAGCTATTTCAAGAGGAGATTTTTTTCGATGAACCTGAGATTAACTAGTGTCGAAACATTTTTACTTTTTTAGTTAAATGGACTTTAAATTTACAATATTGATATAATCCGCTTAAGGAAGTCCCAAGCCTTTCTCTCATAGGAATAGGGGTGATAATATTTGGATTAACTGCGGGATATTATCTTATAAAAAGAAGTAAGTAGCCTTGATAGGGTTATATGCCACCATTTTTGGAATGTTAAAAATGCAAATTTTAATACTTATGCATCCAAACATTGGAACAACATATTTACACACCATAACTTAATATATTCAGTGGTGTTTGACCTTTAAGACTGCTGTAAGGTCTCTCGGTATTATAAAAAATCCTATGTCTCTCAATCACATTTTTTACCTCCAATGGACTATCGCCACACTTGATCATTTTATGGCGTATTTTATTCAAAAAAAATCAAATATTTCAAAGAGTTATATCTTTCTCATGCATCTACTATAATCTAATACCCTTTACACTAGCAATCTCAGAGACCAACGGAAGAAGATCCCTTCGTCGCTTGCGCTCCTCGCGATGACATCCTTATTTTGTCACTGCGAGGCCACGAAGTGGCCGTGGCAGTCTCTTTCTGTCACTGCGACGGACTCGATGTCCCGAAGCAGTCTCAAAGTAAAGTTTAAGAAAAGACAACGACGAGATTGCTTCGCTTCGCTCGCAATGACGTATAATATGAAGGCGCAATGACAGCTTTTTTCTGTCACTGCGAGGGGTTCGATGCCCCGAAGCAGTCTCTAAGTAAAACCTACGAAGAGGTAACGACGAGATCCCTTCGGAGCTAAAGCACCTCGCAATGACAGAAAGGCAGGAGGAAAATATAGACAGTTAGAGGAAAATCGGATGGTTTAAAAATAGTTCAGAAGGCATGTAGACTAATCTTTAGATGATAACTCATTGCTTTATTTTTTCTTTCTCATTACCATCGCTGAATTGTATTGATCATCTAAAATAGCATTTGCCACATCTAAGACAAATAAAATTTTGTTCTGTTATTTGTATTATTTCTTCTATTATTTTGCCATCATTAATCATAATTTTGGTCCAATAAATTTAAAATTTTTACCATATCTTCAGGCAAAGGTGCCTCGAATTCGCAGATTGTATCAGTTATAGGATGTTTAAATTTTATTCTAAAGGCATGTAGCATTTGTCTTGGAATAGGAATTTTTCTTTTTCCAATTTCAATATAAACCTTTTTACCGTAGGTTTTATCACCTAAAATCGGATGACCTATTGACGAAAAATGGACTCTTATTTGGTGTGTTCTTCCTGTGAGAATTCGAACTTTAAGAAGAGTATAATTATTGAAATTTTTTATAGCTTCCCACTCTGTTATTGCTTCCTTGCCTTTTTTTGACTTTGTTGACATTTTTTTTCTGTTAGTTTCCGATCTTCCAATTGATAAAGTTATTTTTCCTTTTCCTTCTAATTTGCCATAAACGATAGTTAAATATTCTTTTAGAATCTCTCTTTTTTTAAAAATTTCCACCAACTTATAGTAAGCCTTATCATCCAAAGAGACAACAATTAAACCTGAGGTATCTTTATCAAGTCTGTGCACAACTCCAGGTCTGAGAGGTCCTCCAACAGATGCAAGTTTTTTAACATGATATGCAAGGGCATTCATTAATGTTCCATCTTGGTGTCCTGCTGCAGGATAAACAACCATACCAGGTGGTTTGGCTACTACCAATAAGTATTCATCTTTGTAAATAATTTCAGTTGGAATATTTTGAGGCTTTAGTTCAATAGTTGATCCCTTAGAAAGAATGAAATTCAATATCTCAATCTTTTCATTAAGTTTTAGTTTGTAACTCTTTGATTTAATAGAATTATTTACTAAAACACATTCTTTTTCTATTATTTCCTGTGCTTTTGCCCTTGTAATATTCAGTTTTTCTGCAATAAAAACATCCAGCCTTTTTTGCTCTTCCGCAGGCTCTACAATAAAGATTTTATTCATAAAGAAAGTTTCTCCCTTAGAAATCTTCCTGTATGTGAATTGGGATTCATAGAGATTTCTTCAGGAGTTCCCTCTGCTACCACTTTACCTCCTTTTTCTCCTCCTTCTGGTCCAAGATCAATAACATAGTCAGCACATTTTATAATATCTAAATCATGCTCAATTACAATTACAGTGTTTCCCATGTCTACCAGTTTTTGAAGAATGTTAACAAGTCTTTCTATATCTAACATGTGCAGCCCTGTTGTGGGTTCATCAAGAATATACAGGGTTTTACCTGTTGGTTTTTTGCTTAGTTCTCTTGAGAGCTTTACTCGTTGAGCTTCTCCACCAGAAAGGGTTGTAGCTGATTGTCCTAAAGTTATATAACCAAGTCCTATTTCCTCCATTATTTTTAATTTGTGACTTAATTTAGGATAGGCCGAGAAAAAATCCTTTGCTTCAGAAACAGTCATATTAAGTATTTCGCTAATGTTCTTATCCTTGTATTTTATCTTAAGAAATTCTTCGTTGTATCTTTTTCCCTTGCATTCGTCACATAAAACATAAATATCAGGTAAAAGATGCATTTTTATCTTCTTTAAACCATCTCCTTGACAGGCTTCACATCTGCCTCCTGGAAGGTTAAAGCTGAAATGTGATTTAGTGTATCCTCTCATTTTAGACTGTGGAAGCATTGAAAAAATTTCTCTAATTTCTGTCATTATTTGGGTATATGTTGCAGGAGTTGAACGAGATGTTTTCCCAAGAGGAGATTGGTCTATACAAACGACCTTATCAATTTGTTCAATCCCCTCAATTCTTTCATGTTTACCGGGCAACACTTTTGAGTTGTAAAGGGCTTTAATTAATGCCTTGTAAAGAACTTCAAAAATTAAACTACTTTTGCCTGAACCTGCTACACCTGTAACACATACAAAAACACCCAAGGGAATATTAACATCTATTTTTTTAAGGTTAAATACCTCTGCACCGATTATTTTTAGGAAATTTTGTGTTTTTCTACGATTTTTTGAAACAAAGACAGAGATGTTTTTTCGCAAATACTTAGCGGTAATTGAAGATTCATTTTTTTTAAGTTCCTCAGGTTTACATAGAGCAATCATATATCCTCCATGTTGCCCTCCACCTGGTCCAAGTTCTAAAACTAAATCAGCATTCAAAATGGTATTTTCATCATGCTCTACTACAAGTAATGTATTGTTTTTATTTGCCAATTCTCGTAAACTTTCGATTAATTTAATACTATCACGAGGATGTAGTCCTATACTTGGTTCATCAAGCACATATAAAACTCCACTTAGGTGGGAACCAAGTTGTGTTGCAAGTCTTATTCTCTGAGCTTCTCCTCCAGAAAGAGTAAAAGAAGGCCGATTAAGACTTAAATATTCAACTCCTATTTTTAGAAGAAAATCGAGTTTTATAAAGATCTCTTTGATAATTCTTTCAGCAATAGATTTTTCATAGTAGCTAAAGTTTAGTTCTGATAAAAATTTTCTTAATTCTTCAAGAGAGAGATTGGAAAGTTCTGCAATATTTTTGTCTTTAATTTTTATAGCTAAGGCTTCTTGTTTTAATCTTGCCCCTATGCAAAGACTGCATAATTTGAGATTAAAGAGATCTATTTCTTCTTCATCTAAATTTTCGTATCCAAGGCCTCTACATTTTGGACAAGCTCCATACTTGCTGTTAAAAGAAAAAAGTTTGGGTTCAATTTCAGGTAAACTTATTTTACAATTTCCACAGGCAAGAATTTTACTGAATATGATATCTCGATCTTCTTCTGCAAGATTTACGACTACCGTATTTGAATATTTTGTTGCAAGCTCGATTGCTCTCTGTATTTGTTTTGTATATCTTTCTTTAACAATTACTCTATCAACAAGCAGTTCAATAGTGTGACGTACATTTTTTTTCAATGATATATCCTGATTAAGATCAACAATCCTTCCATCTATTCTTGCACGTATAAATCCTTCTGCCTTAGCTTTTTGAATTTCTACTTTATGTTCTCCTTTTTTTTCAACTACAATTGGTGCGAATATTTGAATTTTAGAGCCCTGTGGAAGGCTCATTAATGCCTCTGTCATTTTATCTATACTCTGTGATGCTAATTCTTTACCGCACGAAGGACAATAGGGTAATCCGATTTTAGAATATAATAGTCTTAGATAGTCATATATTTCTGTAATTGTTCCAACTGTAGAACGCGGGCTTTTTGATATTGTTTTTTGATCAATTGAGATTGCTGGGGATAAACCCTCTATCGAATCCACATCAGGTTTCTGAAATTGGTCAAAGATTATTCTTGATTCAATAGGCAAACTCTGAAGATATCTTCGATGTGCTTCAGCAAAGATAGTATCAATAGCTAATGAGGATTTTCCTGAACCTGAAGGGCCTGTAATAACGATAATTTTATTTCTTGGAAGAACTAAATTTAAATTCTTAAGATTGTGCTGTCTTGCACCCTTGATGACAATATTTTGCTGCATATCAATTTTTTTTGTACTCCTTCAATTCAGCTACTACTTTTCCAACCGGAACTTTTGTTTCAACTCTAAGAGGTATCTTATTTTCATCTTTACTTAGCCATATTATTATATCGCCCTTTCTTTTAAAAAGACCTTCAGTATCGAGCAGAGGTTTAATTATTATTGCATTAACTTCTTTGTTAGATAGCTCTAATTTTTCTTCTCCTATAATTTGAATTTTTACACTAGCAAACTTGTTACTGTCGAAAATATCGATAGTTATCTCTTCTTTATCCTTTATAGGGAGGCTTCTAAGGTAAAAGAAACCAGATAAGACATCCATAAAAACTTTATTAATTCCTTTATGAAAGGTTGAGTTATTCTTTATATGGTTTATAAAAACAATTTCATTGTTTGAATAATCGAAGATGGTTTCCTTATTGCCTCTGTATTTTCCCTCCACTTGAATTAATGTGAAATGTTTAGGCTTACCTTGTTCAATCTTGCTTTGGGCATGGTCATTTACATAGTAGAAGTTAGAAATAAAACCAGAGGATTTAACCTGCGAAGTAATTATTATTTCTTGCTCGTTTCCTCTGACATCCATAAAGGCTGAACCCACATAAACACCCATCCAATAAATATCAAACTTCATTTTTTCATTAATGAACCGAGTAAAAGGATTAAAAACATGAGTTGGAGTAAGGGTAGAATTCGCTAAGGCTTTTTCTTCATTTAAATCAGTTATATTTGTTTCATTGGAACTCTCTGCATTAGAGAAAGACTCTTGATGTGATAAATTTTGAATAGGAGCAATATCTTCCTGTTTCTGGGTAGTATCATCTTTAGTCTCCTTTTGAGAGGGAGGATTTTTGGATGTTTTTTTATTATCTTCAAAAAAATATGTTTCAATAAGGTCAAAGGAAGGAATAGATATTGTACCTCTTCCCAATATAATTATTACACTTATGTGAATAATTATAGATATAAGCAAGCATAGGATTATCCATTTTGATTTCATAAAAATAGTATAACACTTAGTTGACCAATAGAATAAAACATATATAGAATGTTAAAGGTAAGTGTAAATATTTGGATTAAATTAAAGGAGCATTTATTTTTTGATATGAAAGAGAAAAAAATTTTTATTTTAAAAAGAAAGTTTTTTTTGCTAGTATGCATAATTTTTTTTATTATTTTTTTTCTTTTGGTAAAAATAAATATAACACCTTTTTTGCTTAATCCAGTTAAAGACGAGTTAAAAAATATAACAGGTCAAAACATATCAATTGAACGGATATCAATTAGCTTTTTTCCCCTTTATGTAGAATTTAAAAATTTAGTCATTTTTAAATCAGAAGATAATAGCCTAAGAATAGAAAAAATAAAACTATATCCTGGATTTACGAAGATATTTAATAAAGAAATTGAAATAAGACGAACAATTTTAATTAATGGAAATTTTAATTTTGATTTGCCAACTCTTAATGAAATTATTAACAATATTGATCTATATTTTAAAAAAATCTTAAGAGTTCCTTTGAAATTAAGATTTAATTCTTTAGACATAGAAAATATATCTGGAACAATAAAAATAAAAAGAGATTTAAACATAGGATTTTTCCAATTTAATAGCCGAATAAAATTAAAGGAAAAAACAGTCATATCAATGATAACCAATATAAAAATTCTGTCAGAAGTTTATCCTAATGTGGATACAAATATTAAAGCAAGCTTAGAAGTAAAGGATAATGAGGTTATCTTTGAAGAATTGAAAATATTTGAGATAAGTTCATTTATTAAAACTGCTGGAAGTATCAATTATTTAAATTTTTTAGGGGAGCTTTATGTAACTGGAAAGCTATTTTTTAAATCTTTAATGAAATTCTTTGGATTTACTTCAAGTAACTACGGTGAGTTAGATGTGGAAGGCAAAATCCATCTAATAGAGGCTAAAGATTGGTTAAATAAAATTAAATTAAATATTTCTTTCAAAGGCTCATTTCTATTAGAAGAGTTAATGAAGATTTTAAAAGTTACTGAAAAATTAAGTGGATTAACAGAAATATATCAAGGTAAACTTGAGGGAACTCTTTCTGATTTCGAGGTTTATGGCAAGGTTAAATTAAAAAATGGAAATATTCTGGGAGTAAAGTCAGACGAAATTAAAACTAACTACCAATATAAAAGGGGAATATTAGAATTTAGAGATGGTAAAATAAAACTTTATGGAGGCTCGGCAAAGGCTTATGTATGGATTACTTTGCCAAAAGTTATTAGTCATTATGTTTCTTTAGAGATTAATAATGTATCAAGTAATAGAATATTTGAGTTAATAAATTGGAATCCTCAAATTGCTGAGGGAGTGGTTAATGGATGGCTCATTTCTCAAGGGAATATTTTCTCTCCAAGAGGTTCTTTTGTCTATGAAAGAAAATCAGATATTCCAAGGGATTTAAGAGGAAAGATAAATTTCATAAAAGGTGATTTCGAATCAAAGAATAGCTCATATATCTTTAAGTCACTTGAATTTTTCTTAGACAAGACCACCGCATATGCAACTGGTTATGTGGATTTGAAAAATAACAATCTCAACTTCAATTTTGATTCAAAGTCTAATGACATTAGTGAACTTTTAAAACCCTATCAACAGGGAATTTACGGAGATGCTTATATAAATGGCAAACTTTCTGGACCGATTACTGATCCTCAAATCAGTTTAAATTTCATATCAAATAATCTTAATGTAGCGTTGGATGAAATAGAGGAAAAGGTAAAAAATCAGACTTTTACATTCGAGCATTTGAAGGGAAACATCGAATATCGAAAGAATTTTTTAAATAGTAGTATAGTTGGAGAAAATTTATCAATCAAAGGCAAAATATTTTTTCCTAATGCCAAAAATCTTTTTGAATTATCTAACCCCATATTTGATATAAGTTTCTATTTCAATAATGTGGATGTTAAAAACTTTTATTTAAAACAATTAGGAGATAATTTGCATACAAGAATGGATATTAAAGGAAATATCAAAGATAAAGGTTCTGTCACAGCTGATGTTATAATGGCTCCAGTTTATATCGGAAATAAAAAAGCAATAGATAAAGCATTTTTAAGTTTGCTCTTACAGAAACATTCTCTTTCAATAAATAAAGGAGATTTTTATGTAAATGATCAAGTCTTGCAGGTAGCTGGGCATATAGATTTTAACGGACAGATAGACATCATAGGAAAATCGAAGAATTTTAATGTTACCCCCTTTATTGAAAAACAAGCTATAAAATTAAACATGAAATATTTAGATAAATTTGAGCTTAATAGCCTGAATTTTCTATTAAAAGGCTCTTTCTCTAATCCTGCTTTTAAGGGTGATACAGAGGTTAAAATTAGGAGCAAAAATGGAAAAATTTGTGATGGAAATATGAGTTTTAACTATGAATTTGACCGTCTTGTGATAAAATCTAATCTCTTACGGAACATTTCTTTTCTTGTTGAAGGTTCCCTTGATAAAGATAATTGGAAGATTAACGGAGAATTTCATTCAGCAAGAGTTGATGCGCTATTAGGACTTTTTATTAATAATCTATCTGAGGATTTTGTTTTTATGGTAGATGGCAAAATTGAAGGTTCTATTAGCGGAGATAAAATAAATACTCAGATGGATTTAAATAGAGTATTTACCAGAATTTACGGGATAGGACTTAATAACAAAAATATAGTCAAAATAAATGTGAAGAACAATAATATCTATTTTGATCCTATTATGCTTATTGGGCAATCTACAGAATTAATGATTAAAGGGAAGGTTGTGGATTATTACGATATTTTAATTGAAGGTAACTCTGATTTAAGACCTTTCAAAGCAATTTTAAAACTTGATGATTTAAGAGGAAGAGCCTCAATGCTTGTATATATATATGGAGACAGAGAGAATCCTGAAATAGCAGGAGAAATTGAAACAAAAAATTCTTCAATAACTATTAAAAAAGATATTCCCTCTTTTAACAATTTGAATGCAATCATTTCATTTAATGAAGACAGAGTCTTAATTGAAAAAGCCTCAGCCACTTTCTCACAAGGGACTGTTCAACTTGAAGGAAGTGCATATCTTGAAAAATTTAAGATAAAAAATGTTGCTTTATTAGGTAAATTTTCGGATGTTAGATGGATTTTTACTCCAAAGTGCTGGGCCTATTTAGATGGTCAAATTTATTTATCAGGAGATTATGATCATCCCGTTTTGTCAGGCCAAGTTAATGTTAGCAGGGGAGTTTATATTGAAAGATTTGATTGGACTAAACTTGCCCTTCAGTCAAGATCAGCGACACCAGTAGCTTCTAAGGATAGTTGGTTAAGTAATTTAAAGTTTAATTTGAGAATACAAGGAGATAATTTCTTTGTAAACAATAATCTTGCCACAATGAACATAAACAGTGATTTGATATTAAAAGGGACATTGGATGAACCTGCTTTTCTTGGCTGGATAAATGCTAAGGACGGATGGGTATATTTTAGAGGAAACAAATTTGATATATCGAGACTGCTCATTCAGTTTACAGAGGCAGCGCCAACTAATCCATATATTAATCTTACTGCTCGAACAAATATAAATCAATATAATGTAAATCTAAATATTAATGGATATATTGATCAGTTTAATCTTCTCTTGAGTTCTAATCCACCTCTTTCAGAACAAGAACTTCTTAACTTACTCGTACTTGGGCAAAGTGCGACCTCAACTGGAGGAATTCCAGGTGCTTCTGAAGCAGCATCATTCATCACTGGACAGATGGAAGAGGTAATTCAGGAAAGAATTAGGGGAATTACAGGGCTTGACATAATGACAGTTGAGCCTGCAATTTCTAAATCAACTGGGACAATAAATCCAAGAATTACAGTGGGAAAAAAACTTATGGATGGAAAAATGACAGTAACCTATTCCACTGCAACCGGGACTACTGTGGAACATATTATTAAAGTTGAATATTTTATCAAAAAAGGAATTTATCTGGTTGGAACAAGAGATGAAATAGGAGGAATCTCTGGTGCGATTAAATTTCGTTTTGAGTTTCGTTAAATTTTTTCTTATTCTGATAATATTTATTTCCTCTGCTTATGCTTCAGAAGATATTGTTGAGAAAATCGAAATAAATGGTTTATCGTCAATCTCTAAAAAAGAGTTTCTATATCTTATGGGTATTGAAGAAAATAAGAAGCTAAACAGAGAAGAGATTAACCGTGGAATTAAAAGGGTTTTCCTAAAAAATGTATTCGAAGACATAAGGGTGGAAATTGATAATAAAGTTTTAAGAATTGCTGTTAAAGAAAAACCAATAATAGAAGAAATTAAAATAAGCGGTAACATACATTTCTCTGAAAAATTTTATAAAAATCTCCTTTTATTTAATAGAGGAGATAGATTAAATGAGATTCAACTTAATAAAACGAAGAAAAAAATAGAGGAGGAACTGAAAAAAAGAGGGTATTTAAATGGAAAAATAAGGGTTGATAAAATACAGAAAGGTGAAAGATTAAATATCGAGCTTATTGTCGATGAGGGGTCACCAATAATTATAAAATCTATAAAATGGGAGGGTTCTGTTGACGAACATATTAAAGCATTTCTGAAATTACAACCAAATGACCCCTTTGATAAAGTAGCGCTTGAAGATTTTATTCAACGGGCAAGAGAATATCTTCAAAAACAGGGCTTAATTGGTTCTGACATTAAATATTCATTTAAGGATTCGGAATTAACGATTTTTGTTCAACAAGGTATAAGAGTTAAAGTTGAAATAAAAGGCAATGAATCTCTGTCTACGGGTGAACTAAAAAATATTATAATGGCTCACTTCCAGGATAGAGTAAATGAGGAAATTATTAAAGACACCGTAAACAGTCTAATAAGCTTTTACAAATTGAGAGGTTTCCCAGAGGTAAAGGTGGTCCCTCTCATTCAACAGGAGACAAGTATATGGGAAATTACTTATTTTATCGCAGAGGGAGGGCAAAAAATTATTGAAAAGGTAACTTTTGATAAAACAAGTTTAAGAGAAGATGAGTTAAAAGTCATTCTTTTTAACAAAGAAGGAGCGCCTTTTAACTATGATGAATTGTTAAATGATAGACAAAGGATTGAAGACTTTTTCAGGTCAAAAGGATATTATGCAGTTAAAGTCTATCAACCAGAAGCAAAAGAGGTTGAAGAAAATAAAATGCATATCACTTTCAAAATTGAAGAAAATAAAGCCGTAAAAATAAAGTCGATAGAACTTTCAGTTTTCGATGATTTTTTAAAGGAAGAAATAAATACTTTAATTGATAATTATAAAGAGAGATTATTTAGCGATGCTGTATTTTTTGAAATTAAAAGAAAAATAAGAGAAATTTATTTAAAAAACGGCTATCCTCAAACATTAATAGATGGTAAGTATGAAATTAAAGAAGATAAAGCTTTCATTTATATACATGTGAATAAAGGAAGTAAAAAAGTGTTTGGAAGATCAATTATTCTTGGTAATAACAAAACTAAAACTGACTTTATTTATAAGAGACTTTTGTCTAAGGAGGAACAACCTTATAATCCCTATATAATTGATAGTGAAAGACAATCACTATATAAAACAGGGCTTTTTTCAAAAATAGATATAAATGTTGAACCATATGATGATTCAATTGATTTGATTTATCAACTTGAAGAAAATCCTGCAGGAGCCTTTGAATTTGGATTTGGTTATGGCGAGTATGAAAGAGCTAAGGGTTTTTTAGAGCTGTCTTATATAAATTTATTTGGAATGAATAAACAAATCTTTTCAAGAGCAGAATTAAGCAGCATTGAACATAGGACTTACGTAACCTATGTAGATCCCTGGATATGGAAGGATTTAACATACAAGTTATCGTTAATTTATGAAAAAATTGATGTTAAAAATATTGACACAAAAGAAATTATTTATAAATTACAAAGATACGGACTTTCAACTGGTTTTGAAAAAAAGTTTTTAGATTACTTTAAAGCTGAACTTCTTTATGAAGTAAATTATTCTAAAACTTGGGATGTTATGCCAGAAGTGGTTATTACCGATAAAGATATTGGAAAAATATTTATAAGCGGATTTAAGGGGTCTTTGATTTATGATACAAGAGACAATGTTTTTGATCCTAAGAAAGGATGGTTAATAGGCGTTACTTCAAAAATCAGTAATAAATTTTTAGGCTCAGAAATCAATTTCCTAAAAACATCCTTTTATCTTAATAAATATACTGAGCTAACACCTGGATTAGTTCTCGCAAATTCCATTAGGGCAGGGTGGGCTTGGCTTTATGGAGACAGCAAAGACCTTCCAATTTCTGAAAGATATTTTATGGGTGGAAGAGACACAGTTAGAGGCTATGCACAAAACACACTTGGACCCAAAAAAGATGGAGAACCAACTGGAGGTAATGCCTTTTTGATTGGGAATATTGAACTGCGAACACATTTAGGAAAAAATTTTTATCTAATTAACTTTCTTGATTTCGGTAATGTCTGGAGTAGAGTAGGTGAGGTAAGCCTTTCAAGCCTTAAATATACCGCTGGAATTGGATTAAGGTATAAAACACCAGTAGGACCTATAAGAATAGATTATGGACACAAACTTAATAGAGAAAAGGGAGAATCTCGTGGTGAGATACATTTTAGTATTGGTCACGCTTTTTAACTTAATTATTGCTTCACATACTTATGGAGAGTTTATCAATAGAGTAGTTGCATACGTAGATAATATACCAATAACTCTTTTAGATTTTGAAAAAGAATATTTAAAAATGAAAGAAAAGTTGCCAAATATTGAAAAAGAAGAGGTTATCTCAACCATGATTAATAAAACAGTACTTCTTAAAAAAGCAAAGGAACTTTTTCTCGAAGGGAAGGAAGAAGAACTCCTTAACAGTTATATAGATTTAAAAATTAAAGCTTCAATTATCATTCCTGAAAATCAAATAAGACAGTACTACGAACAAAATAAGACTAAAATTAACAAACCCTATTCTTCAGTAAGAGCTCAAATAGAAAACTATTTATATGAAAGAGAATTAAATAAAAAACTTAAAGAACATATTGAAGAATTGAAGGAAGCAGTAGAGATAAAAATAGTTTTTATTCCTTAACTTCATAAATAAGAGCAGTTTCATCGCATTCTGGAAATTTGGGACATCTAATACAATCACCCCATATTTTCTGAGGTAATTTAGATTTATCAATTTCTTTAAATCCTACCTTTTTAAAAAAATCTGGTATATAGGTAAGTACGAATACTCTTTTTACTCCCAGTTGTTCTGTTTCTTTTAAGCACTTTTTAACAAGTTTTTTCCCGATTCCTTGTTTCTGATATTCCTTTTTTACAGCCAGTGAACGAATTTCTGCTAAATCTTCCCATAAAACATGGAGAGCGCAAACTCCCGTAATTTCCTCTCCTTCTTCAGCAAGATAGAAATCTCGAACATTTTCATACAATTCATTCAATGAGCGTGGTAGCATCTCTCCTTTTCGCGCAAATTCATTGACTATTTTATGGATTGCTTTTATATCTGAAATCTTAGCTTTTCTAATTTTCAAAAATTGAAAAACCTCTTAAAATAAGTTTTTTATTGATTTCTATCATTTCCTTTCTTTTGGGGGGTATGATTTCCTCTATGGTTTCTATAACTTTATCAATGCTTACAATATTAGATATTTTTACAAATGCTCCAAGAAGAACCATATTGGCAAGTTTTGGATTTGCAATTTGTGATGCCTCAAAAGATGCATTAATTGGATAAATCTTTATTCCGCTTAGAGAGTCTGAATTTTTTATTATAGCTGAGTCGTAAATTAAACAGCCTTCAGGGACAACACGACTTTTAAACTTTTTAAAAGATGCTTCGTTTAAGACTATCAAGTAATCAGCATTTTTAACAATAGGAGAACCAATCATTTCGTCGCCAACAACTACCATGCAATTAGCTGTGCCACCTCTTATTTCAGCTCCATAGGAAGGAAACCAAGTTACTTCTTTGCCATCTTTCATTGCTGCATGGGCTATTACTTTTCCAAGAAATAGAATTCCTTGTCCACCAGAACCAGCAATAATTATGCGTTTTTCCATTTATCTTTTATAACTCCTAATTTAAATTCTTTAAACATGTTTTCTCTTAGCCATTTTAAAGACTCTTCAGGAGTCATTCCCCAATCAGTGGGGCAGGGTGATAGCATTTCAACAAAAGAAAATCCTTTGTTTTCTAACTGATATTTAAATGCTTTCTCGATATACTTTTTACTTATTACAATGTTTTTGTAAGAATCTAGCGAACCTCTTGCAATAAAGGAAGTTCCTTCCAAAGTAGCAAGAATTTCAGATACATGAATAGGATAGCCTGCTTTTTCTGGATCTCTTCCTATAGGAGTCGTTGTAGTTTTTTGTCCAATAAGAGTAGTCGGTGCCATCTGTCCGCCGGTCATTCCATAGTTGGCATTATTTATGAAAAAAACACAAATATTTTCTCCCCTATTGGCAGCATGAATTATTTCTGCTGTTCCAATTGCTGCTAAATCTCCATCTCCTTGATAGGTAAATACTATCTTATCAGGGCATACTCTTTTAATTCCTGTTGCTGCTGCCGGAGGTCTTCCATGCGGTATTTCCAGAACATCAAAATCAAAATAATCATAAGCAAATACAGCACATCCAACGGGAGCAATTGCTATAATCCTCTCTCTTATGCCCAACTGATCTACCACCTCTGCTATTAAGCGATGCGCTATACTGTGTCCACAACCTGGACAGTAGCGAAAGTTGACATCTTTTAGTGAGTTAGGTTTTGTAAAAATTTTTCTCATAACCGTTAATTATAACAAAAATATTTATAATTTTTCATTATTCCTTCAATAAAACCGTAATCACTAACAATTATATTATTTGCACATATATGTTTAGCAACAGATTCAAGAATCATTAGACCAGGAAGAATTATATCAACTCTATCTTTAATAAGTCCAATAATTTTTTTTCTTTCATTTAATGGAGTTAAGCGAAGTTTTTCGATAATATTATTAACTTCTTCAAGTGAAACTTTAGTTAAGTGCAATTTCTCAGGTATATAACTATCTAATTTTAGAGCCATCATTGCAAGGGTTACAGCTGTTCCACCGGTTACAAATATTTTCTCTCTTACTATAGATAAGAATGTACCACCTACTATCGAATGTATGTAGTTTCTCAGGTTTTCAATTTCTTCTTGAAGGGGAGGGTCAGTTTTGAAAAATTTTTCATATTCCTTTAAAGCTCCTAAATTTAAGCTTCCCATAAGGATGCCATCATTGTCTGAATATATCCACTCAGTGCTTCCTCCTCCTATATCTAAGGCAAATAGTTGATTTATTCTATCATCAAGACCTGATTTTATTCCCTCTAATGTAAAAAAAGCTTCTTCATTACCAGAAATTATTCTGATATTGAGACCCAATTCCTTTTTGACCATTTCAATAAAATCCTGAGAATTTACAGCTTCTCTCAATGCGCTAGTTCCAACAGCGATTACGGGCTCGGATAAAAATTGCTCAGAAACTTCTTTAAATTTTCTTAAAATTCCTAATGATTTTTCTATGGATTTTTCATTTAACTTTTTATTTTTTGATATTTCCGTTCCAAGTCTTGCTACTTTTCGATCAACATAGATTCTTTTTACTCTGTCACCTTCTACTTTACCTATAAGAAGCCTTATTGTATTGCTTCCTATATCAATTACTGCAATATTATTAAAAGGTTTCATAGTAGAAATTAACAATCTCTACTACAGCCCTATTAATTGGCACCATTTTACTCTCTTTTGTTCTGCGTTTTTTTATCTCTATCTTGCCATCTTTTAATCCCTTTTCGCCAATTATGACTTGAATTGGAATTCCAATCAAGTCTGCATCCTTAAATTTAACACCAGGTCTTTCCTCTCTATCATCAATTAGAACCTCCATGTGTCTATCTGCAAAACTGTTATAGATTTCAGATACTTTTTCATATAGTTCTTCTGCTATTTTAACTGTCTTTTTATCTGATAAGTTTAGGGGAATTATTTCAATATCAAAAGGTGCAATGCTTTTAGGCCAGATAATTCCATCTTTATCGTAGTTTTGTTCTATAGCAGCTGCAGCGACTCTTGCAGGTCCAATTCCATAGCTACCCATAATTATAGGCTTCTCTTTGCCGTCTTTATCTAAAAATATAGCATTAAGAGGAACTGAATATTTGGTGCCTAATTTAAATATGTTACCCACCTCGATAGCCTTTTGTATTTCTATCGGATTACCACATTTTATACATTTGTCATTTTCCTTAACCTTTCTTATATCAAACCATTCAGCCTTAAAATGTTCCCTCGGATTAATCCCTTGAATATGATAGTTCTTTTTATTCGCACCTGAAATATAGAGTAAGTCCTTATCAATTGAATTGTCAGCAATAATTTTTATTTTCTGATTCATAGGTCCAATGTATCCTACCTCAACTCCAATTAGATTTAGAGCTTCCTCAGCAGAAGCGAAATAGAAATCACCTATAAGTCTTGCTAATTTTTTTTCATTTAATTCTTGGTCCCCTCTTATTAAGACTAAAACAGGTTCCTTCTCAGTAATAACAAGTAAACTTTTAATAAAATAGCGTTCATCAACCCCAAGAAACTCCGAAACTTCCTTCACTGTTTTCTTTTTGGGCGTATAAACTTCTTTAAATTCCATATTAACTATCGGAGGGGATTCTAACTTACTTTTTGCAACTTCAACATTTGCATAATAACCACAATTATCACATATTACAATATCATCTTCACCCGCAGGGGTAGGGGCCATAAATTCATGAGATTCTAAATCACCCATAATGCCTGGATCTGACTCAACTTGATAATACTTTAATCCACACCTCGAAAAGATTCTATGATAAGCTTCTGCATGCATTTTATAGCTTTTATCCAAACCTGCTTCATCTGCATCAAAACTGTAACTGTCCTTCATAATAAATTCCCTTGTTCTTAAAACTCCTCCTCTTGATCTTGCCTCATCTCTCAACTTCGTCTGAATTTGATACCATATTTGTGGTAACTGTCTATAGGATTTAATCTCCTTAGCAGCTATCCAAGTCATAATCTCCTCATGGGTCATACCAAGACACATATCTCTTCCTGTTCTATCCTTAAGACGAAACATTTCCTCCTTAATAGTGTACCAACGTCCTGTCTGCTGCCAAATTTCAGCAGGATGCAAAATAGGCATAGATATCTCTTGGGCACCGATTCTTTCCATTTCTTCTTTTAATATGATATTTATTTTATTTAAAACTCTCCACCCGAGTGGTAAAAAAATAAATAATCCTGCTGCAAGCTGTCTAACATAACCAGCCTTTAACATTAAAATATGCGATATCGCATTTATCCCTGACGGAGTTTCCCTCATGGTGGGAATAAATAGGTTAGTGTATCGCATCCAATCCCTCCCCAAAAATTTATTCAATTTAGTAAGTATATCATAATGCCTTCACAACATATCAATGACTAAAATTTAACATAATATACATTATCAGACAATTTTTTTAATTAAAAAATGTAAATAAATTGTTAATTTCTTTGTTAAAAAGTTCCAAAACTCGATAAATTTTTTCGGAAATTATTTTTATGAATATCTTAGTAGCAACTGAAAAATTTAATATCAGCACAGTGTTTCCTCTCTATTAACTATTTTTACAAATGCTATGTCCCCGTCTGTCTCGATTAAATTACCTCTAATAAGCATACCTGGGTTCAGATTAGCCTCTTTAAAGACACATTTAATGTAATTATCAGATGTTCCACTCCATCTGCTATTTTTTTTCTGTTCTACAATTATCTCAACAGGCAATCCAATAAACTTTTCTATGTATGACCTTTTCTTTCTTTTTCCAATCTCAATTAACTGCTGAGCTCTTGCCTTTTTTATAGACTCTGGAACAACTTCTTTCATCTTTGCTGCTTCAGTGAAAGGTCTTTTTGAATAGCTGAAAACATGAAGGTAAGAAAAATCTATTTTTTCAATTAAATTTTTAGTTTCTTTAAAATCTATATCAGTTTCCGATGGGAATCCAACGATAACATCCGTTCCCAGTGAAATTAAAGGATGTTTATTAAGAATCTTATCAATAATTGCAACATAATCGTTAATTCTATAAGGTCTATTCATAAGCTTCAGGATTCTCTCACTTCCACTTTGAAGCGGTATATGAAGGTGTTTACAAATTCTTGAGTCTGAGACGATTTCTATTAATTCATCGTCAATATGGTTAATTTCTATTGAGCTAAGTCTTATTCTACAACTAGATGTTTTTTTTAATATTTCTTTGAGAAGTTTCTTTAAGTTAATTTTATTCGTAGAATCTATACCATAGAGTCCTAAATTTATACCACTTAGGATAATCTCTTTAATTCCTATTGATTCATATTCTGAGATCTCCTTCAGAACTTCTTCTAAGGGATAACTTTTAGGTACTCCTCTTAAGTAAGGAACTATACAGTAGCTACACTTTTGATTACATCCGTCTTGAATTTTAACTATAGCTCGATGTCTTGCTAAACTTCTTAATGTGTTATTTTCAGTTATCTTTTTAAAGTATTTGATTATATTATCTTTTTCTCGATTGCGAAATATTATAACATTTCCATTAAATTTTTCTGTCAAAAGGTCGGTTAAACAACCGGTTACAATGCATTTTTTATTTAACTTTATTCCTTTTTTTATAATTCCTTTTGATTGGATCTCTGCTTTATGGGTTACCGCACAAGTGTTTATTATCCAATAATCAGCTTCTTCTAAATTATTCACTAGTTCATAGCCATTATACTTTAATTGTTTTTCTAATTTTTGAAATTCTGCTTGATTTACTCTACATCCATATACTACAAGAGCTATTTTCATGAGGCAAAAATCTTTCCTTCTAAGGTATGCCTATTCCCTTTAATTATTTGAGTTTTTACAATTTCACCTATGTTTAGTCTATCTTTAATTTTTACTATTTTATTTGTTCGAGTTCTTCCTATGTAGAAATCCTCTTCATCCTTTTCTTCCACTAAAACTTCCTCCACTTGGCCTTCTAATTTTTTATTTTTTGACTCTGTGATACTATCTTGAAATCTGAGCACCTCACTAAGTCTATCTGATTTGACAGACTCACTAACAGTACCAGACAATCTTGAGGCAGCAGTAAGTGGTCTTGGTGAAAATTTGAAGGCAAATATTCCATCAAATTGAATTTCCTCAAGTGCTTGCATCGTTTTTTGAAAATCTTCATCTGTTTCTTGAGGAAAACCTACAATAATATCTGAAGTTATTGAAATTTTAGGAATGTATTCTCGCAATAGTTCAATTTTTTCTCTATATTCTTCATAGCTATATTTTCTATTCATTAGTTTTAAAATCTTATTCGAACCTGCCTGCAGTGGAAGATGAATATGCTCACAAACTTTTGAACAATCTCTCATTGCTTTAATTAAATTTATTGATAAATCCTTCGGATGGGAAGTAACAAATCTGATTCTCTCAATGCCATTAATTTTATCAATCGCTTCAAGTAATCTTGGAAAATCTATATCATCATCCTTATAGGAATTCACATTTTGACCTAAAAGAGTAACTTCTTTATATCCATTTTCACCCAGTAGTTTTATTTCCTCAATAATGTCCTTAGAGGACCTACTTCTTTCTCGACCTCTTGTATAAGGAACTACGCAGTAGCTACAGAAATTATTGCATCCGTAAATTATATTAATCCATGCTTTAATAGGATCTTTTCTTAAAATAGGAAATTTTATTTTTGCTATTAAAGGATTTTCTTCTATGTGTATTTTATTTGATAAATCTTGTTCAACTATTTTTTCAATTAAATGGATATTGTCTGGCCCTAAAACATAATCAATGTAGGGAGCTTTGTTTAAAAGTTTTTCACCTTGAAGCTGAGCTGAACAACCTGCCACTACAATTTTGATATTTGATTTTCTCTTTTTTAAGTTTTTTACTCTTCCCAGGTTACTTAAAAATTTATGCTCTGCCTTTTCTCTAATAGCACAGGTATTAAAAATGATTAGGTCAGCTTTTTTAGGTTCTTCTACCTCAGTAAATCCATTGGAGGATAAAATACCTAAGATTCTCTCACTATCATGTTCATTCATCTGGCAACCAAAAGTTTTTATATAAACTGCCCTACCCTTCATTTTTTTATTATAACAACTTATATTTTTTATTTATAAGTTAACTTTTCCCAGCACAAGCTCTTCTTTTTTTGATAACTGTAAGCTGACGGAAAAAAATATGAAAGAATTCTTTTTCTGATTAATGCAAAAAATTAAAATATAATATAATAAAAAATGATTTATGAAGTTCTTCAATCTATATTGATTATTTTTGGTATATCAGGCCTTATAATTTTTCTATTAGGCAAGCTCCACATCCCTCCTATTGTAGGTTTTCTTATTGCTGGCACTATCATTGGTCCTTATGGTCTTGGCTTTATCAAAGACCCCCATGAGGTTGAAGTTATTGCTGAAATTGGAGTAATTCTTCTTATGTTTACGATTGGTATAGAGTTTTCTATACCCAGACTTTTATCTCTTAAGAAGGAAGTATTTTTATTAGGAAGTCTTCAAGTTATCCTTACTATTGCTTTTATTAGCATTATTAGTCAATTCACTCTCAATGTTTCTCTTAATAATTCAATATTTTATGGATTTATTATCGCTCTCAGTAGTACTGCCATTGTTATGAAAATTCTTGCGGACAGAGGTGAACTTAATTCTCCTCATGGAAAAATTTGTCTTGGAATTCTTCTTTTTCAAGATCTTTGTGTTGTTCCTTTGATGCTATTTACGCAAATGCTTTCTGGGCAAGGTGGTAGTTATTATAATTTTTTCACCGTAATACTTAAAGCTTTTGTAATTCTATCTGTTGTTTTCATATTCTCTAGAATTGCAGTACCCTATATACTTCATGAGGTAGTTAAAACTAAAAGTAGAGAGCTTTTCATTATAGTTACTATTTCAATATGCTTAGGAACAGCTCTTTTTACTTCAAAATTGGGACTTTCACTTGCTCTCGGTGCTTTTTTGGCAGGAGTTGTGATTTCTGAATCTGAATATTCTGCTCAGGCTGTAGCAGACATATTGCCTTTTAAGGAAACCTTTTCGGGAATATTTTTTATTTCCGTTGGCATGCTTCTTAATCTTGATTACGCAAAAAATCATTTAATAGAGGAAACTGTTCTTGTAGGAAACATTTTCCTCATAAAAACTTTTATTATTTTTCTTATTACATATTTATTTATTCACTCTTTTAGAGTATCTCTTAAATCGGGTTTTTCACTTGCTCAGATCGGTGAATTCTCCTTTATCCTGGCTTTTACAGGAAAATCTACAGGCCTTTTAAATGAAGACGAATATCAAAGCTTTATCTCAGCCTCGGTAATTACAATGCTTGTAACTCCACTTGTTATTAAATATTCTCCAAAATTTATTGATTATATTTCTCAAAAAAAACCATTTAAATACTTAGAGAAAACGGGAACAATAAAAGATTCCGATGTTGTTGTACGAAAGTCAAACCATGTAATTATTATAGGGTTTGGTTTAAATGGAAGAAATCTTGCAAGAGTTTTAAAAGAGACAAAAATTCCGTACACAATTTTAGAACTAAATCCTGATACAGTAAGAAAGATGAAGAAAAAAGGTGAACCAATATATTACGGGGACGGAACGAGTTCTGAGATATTATACAAGTTAGGTATAAAACGAGCGAAAGTTTTAGTTATAGCAATTTCAGATCCTAATGCAACAAGGAAGATAGTTCAAATTGCTAAAACTGAAAATCCAAAAATCCATATTATTGTTCGAACTAGATTTGTCACAGAGATTGAAGAACTAAAAAAATTGGGGGCAACCGAGGTAATACCAGAGGAATTTGAGACCTCTCTTGAGATTTTCGCACGAGTACTTCATCACTTTGGTGTTCCACGAAATAGAATTTTACAGATGATTGAGAAAATAAGAGAAGAAGGCTATGAAATTTTAAGATTACCGGAGATTCCTAAAACCAGAGCAGGAATGGAGTGTGTTTTCTTTGAAGGTCTTGATATGGATAGTTTTTTGATTGATAAAAATTCATGGCTTATTGGTCATTCCTTGAAATCTCTCGATATAAGACATAAAGCGAAAGTTACTGTTATCGCTGTGCAAAGAGGAAACGAGACTATTTTAAATCCATCAGCTGATTTTATTTTACAAGAGGGAGACATTATAATTTATGTGGGAAATAAAAAACAGTTAGTTGAGGCATTAAATTTTTTCCAGAGAATTTAAGCAAGCAGATAAGTATCAAATAAATAGGTAAACTTTTCCTGTTGTCTAAATTTCACATCTATATTTTTTATCTTATGAAATTGGTAAAAATTTTATTTTCTCTTTCAGGTTTTGGAATAGAATCTTGACCGTTTTCAACCAATTTTAAAAGCCAGGCCATATTTTTTCCTAATATCCTCATAATCTGTATCCCTTCCTCATCCATCAGTGCTTCGCCTGGTTTGAGTCCAAAGATAACATTCCAATAATTTGAAGAAGGAACGAACATCTCAGCATAATGTAAATAGTGTAGGAGTTGATCAAAAGTGCTTACACCACCCGATCTTCTATCAGCAACTACAGCTGCACCAACTTTCTGTCTAAATAATCCACCATTAACAGATGCTACCAAAAAGGCTCTGTCAAGAAAACATTTGAAGGTACCAGCTATTCCTGAAAAATAAACAGGAGAGCCTAAAATAACTCCATCTGCTTTTTTTATTTTTTGTATCCATTTATTAACATCATCTTCTATAGCACATCTCTCATTTTTATTTTCAGCACATTTATAGCAGGCTATGCATCCTCTTATCGGTTTAATCCCTACATGTATTATCTCTACATCTATCTTGGCATTTTTTAGCTGTTCAGCCACTATTTTAATAGCATGATAGGTGTTACCGTTTTTTCTTGGGCTTCCATTGAAGGCGACTACTTTCATTTTTTACCTCCTAAAAATACGGAGAGGGAGGGATTTGAACCCTCGGTGGAGCTTTTAGACCCCACACGCGATTTCCAGTCGCGCCCGTTCGGCCACTCCGGCACCTCTCCAGATTTTTTATTTTAGCATTTAGGAGGTTATGTTTTCAAAGAATTTTATTAGATTTTCTTCTCTTCTTTTTAGAAATTCCTCTAATTCTATTTTATCCAAAGGCAAACAACAATTAGGATCTGCTGTATCAAATTTAGTAAACATAATTCTCTTTATTTTACCTTCAAGAACAGCAACTGCCATAACTATTTCATCAACCTTAAATTCTATTTCTTCAAATTCATCAAAACTATCAGGTAAATTTTCATATTTAATTGAAAAATTTTTTAAAAATTTTTCATCCTTAAGGATTGAAGCATTTATTTTTTTACCAATAAATTTTTTAAATTTTTCCACTTAATACTCCAAAATCAATAGGGAGACTATAGTCTCCCTATTGATAAAACCAAAATTCTCTTTAAATGTTAAGATTTTTTGTGACAATCATTGCATTTTGTCGGTGCTGCTTTTCCTGCTTCATTTTCCTGTTTGTGACAGTCTATACAGTTTTTATGATATGCATCCATAGCCTTAGGAGCATCTCCCACTGCTTCAGTTATGTTATGACAGGATATACACTTTGCAACTTTTTCAGCTGGATTAGCATCTTTGTGATGACAGGCTTTACAGTCAATTTTGTAGTCCTCTGCATGCTTTTTGTGAGTGAATTCAGTAGGAGGAAATTTTGCACCTTCCCAGTGTAACTTATACACATCCTGTGGTTGCGCATAAACAAATGAAATTGCAAAAAGAAAACAGGTAACAAAGATCAGTATCAATCCATTTTTAAATTTCACTTAATTCACCTCCTTTCATTGAAGTTTATTTCAATATTTTAATGATCATCGTGCTCTTCTTCATATCCAGTAAACATTGCTTTAATGTGTGCCATCGGTGTATGTCCAAGGGTTGCCAGATAAAAGTGCACAATGATAAAGGCACTAAAAAATATCCAAAGGACTACATGAATTAATGAAGCAACTTGAATACCTCCGATTAAATTTATCAATGAAGCAAAGAGCTGAGGGTCCCATAAAAATAAACCAGTCAAAATTTGCAAAGGTATTAATAGTACCATGATCATCAAATAGGAAATTTGCTGCATAGGATTAAATTTACTTTCGGGTGTTGGATGATGAGGATTTTTATCTCCAACCATTATACCATATCCATAATATTTTGCCTGTCTAATCGAATTTTTTATAAATTCTATAGGCTTCCAAAATGGTGGAATGTAAATTTTGAATAATTTACCTGTAAAGAGATAATAAAGTAACCATATAAAATAGTTAAAAAGAAGAATAAAGCCGAGCCAACTATGAATTTGAACTGCTGTTTCAAAACTCATTAGACCCATTTCATCAACAAATCTTATTTGGGCACCTGTAATTATCAAAATTATAAAACCAAGTGCATTTATCCAGTGCCATATTCTAATTGGTAATGGATGAAGATAAATTTTTTTCATTATTTTCCCTCCCTTCTCTTTCTTCTGATAGGTGCGGTTAAAATTCTAAGAGTGATATGGCCTATAGGAACCGCTATGCCACCAAGTAGAGCAATGAAAAATAGGATATCGAGTATTTTAATTTTTGTCAGACCTAAAACATAGAAATCTTTTATATTCGGTATAGCAAAGGCTGAATTGAAGGCTTTATTCTCTAAGTCCATCTTTAGAGGCTTTACTCCTTCCCTATTTACCTCAATTTTACCATTAAAGGATGCATTTGCATTATGACAGTAGGCACAATCCATAATCGAATTTGCTTTTGGTTCTATTTTATGAGCATCATTTGGATTAACTACATCAATCCTTCCTACAAGATGAGCAGATGTCTTTGACTTGATTGCTGACATAAACTGCCACAGTTCCTGTTCTTGAACTTTTCCATCCTTATTTGAATCAAGTTTATTTTTTACATCTTTTACATCAATATTAAGTGCTTTCGCAACTTCTTCCTCTTTTATAGGCTTTCCAGTTTTTTTGTCAAAAAGTGTAACATATATAGCTTTTTGTCCTTTTGTATGGCAAGAAGCACAAGAACTTGAGTTAAAGTGAGCATCAACAAAGGTTGTTAGTCTAACTGGTGGATTCCATAACCACTTATTATGGCTTGTCTTGGCATCCTTATGACATTTAACGCAAGAATCTCCTAATTTTGCAATATTTGTTGCAAGCACATCATGGGCGTTATGGCAAGATGCGCAGTTTGGAGCATTTTGTTTGCCCTGATTAATGGCGAGTTGGTGGACACTGTCTTTAAAGGCTTTTCCTGAGTCAGCATGACATTTTATGCAAAGCTCTGAGCTTGCATTCTTATCCTTTGAAATACGACTTACCTTATGATAATCATGACACTTAAGACAGTCAGGTGATTGCTGGTTTCCTTTTTTGAGTGCTTCAGCATGAATACTTATATCAAACTTTTTAACTTCTTCCTGATGGCAATTGTTGCATATTCCTTTTGCTTGAGCTCTGTAATCTGCTATTGATTCAAAGGTTTTTATGGGATGCTTTGTTGAAGAAAACTCTTTGTGACAGTCTGAACATTTTTGCTTTTTGTGAACAGAATTAAGAATATCCGACTCTTTTACCTGAACAGATAAAGTTTCACCATTTTTCATTTTCATAGAAATAGGTCTGCTATGACAACTTAAGCAGTATTGATTTTCAGGAAGAGACTTTGCAACCTTAGCAGGTTTCACACCATGTGAACCATGACACTCAATACAAGAGGCTGTTTTAGTTAATGCATAATGTGCTGGATTTTTCTTAAGCTCTGCATCGGTATGACATCTAGTACAAATTTTATTCATTTCTGATCTGTATTGATTTTTATCTTTAAAGTTATAGATAGGATGCTTTGTCTTTGAGAAATCATTATGACAGACAATGCACTGAAATTTTCCATGCACTGATTTTTTTATTTCATCTTCATTAACACGCATAGATATTTTTTCTTTGCTTGGTAAAGTTTTTGTGATATCAAAACGATGACAGCTCATACAGTATTCTGTAAATCCTACTTTATTTTTCCAGTCTTTAATTGAACCGATGTAATGATTTCCATGGCATTGACTGCAATGTATTTCTCCTTTCTTTACTAACTGACCATGAACTGAAAGTTTTGTCAATGTATCCTTTGGATGACAATTTAGGCAATTTGGTGAGAATTCTTGAACATAGTCCTTTTTACTTGCTATTTTTCTTGGCTTAGGATGATTTTTTAGCGTTATCCCTGGATGACAGGATGAGCAATCTAAGGCACCGTGGACTGATTTTTCATATTTACCACCATCAACGAATAAGGAAATGTTCTCACCGCTTTCTGTTTTTTTCTGCAGAGTTTTAATTCCATGACATCGTAAACAGGCTTTGGCGTCATCTGATACAGCTTCTTTCAAAGGCACTAAGTAGGAGATCAAGAAACACAATATAACGCATCCACTAATAATAATTGCCCTCATCCCACACTCCTTATATAAGATTTTTAAGATTAAGTTGGGAAATTATAACACAAAAAGTAGAGATAATATCAATGAAAAATGGGGATAAATGTTATAAAACTTTTTTAATAAATTGATTAATACTTTTTATAAAAAAGAGGGTCTTCGCAGGCTTTTTTTAGGCAGGACTTTATTATTTTTTCAATTTGAGATCCAATCTCTTCGTCAAAACCAACGAAACCTTGGTCTCCTATAAAAGTTACAGGTACTCCTGAAGGATTTATACCATATGATCTTGACATTGTCATAAGAAGTTCTCTTGATGCCATATTGGACAGCACATCATAGTCTCTTATCTCAAGTTTTGGATATTTCTTTTTAAGTACTGATAAAAATTCCTTCTCCTTAACACAATAGGGACAGCCTTCTTTCCAGAATAAATAAAGAATTACATTTTTCTTGCTATCCGCAAATCCGGATGAAGAGAGAGCTAAAAAAATTATTATTGATAAAAGAAATAGCCTAAATTTCTTCCCTATCATATATAGAAAAATATAGCATAATTATGATAGATTAATCAATTATAATCGCATTCAAGCTGTCCTTAAATAGGAGGTCTCATGTTAAAAATTGAAAAATGGAACGAAAAGATTTGGAATTTTTTTGCATCGGTTGACCTTGCAGTAGCTTTGTTTATTGTAATTTCCATAGGAGCAGCAATAGGAACAGTTATTCCCCAACAACCTGGACCTGAAGCTACTGTTCAATTTTTTTCTAAGTTTTTCAAACCAGATACAGCATTAACTATTTATGAAGTAATTAGTCTTTTTGATTTAAATAATCTATACCACAGCTGGTGGTTTACATTCTTGCTTTTTATCTTTGCTTTAAACCTAATAGTATGTTCCATAGAGAGACTTCCTGGATTAATTAAATCTTTTAAATCCTCTCCTCAGCCAATTTCATTTCAGGTTTTAGAAAAAATGCCCTTCAAAAAAACCTTCACAGATTTTAAAGAAGAAAACTTTAAAGAAAAACTTATAGAAATATTTCGGAAAAAAGGATTTACCATAGATATTTTTCAAATTAATGAAGGGACTCAGATTCAAGGGAAAAAATGGAGTAAATCTAAATTAGCTGTATATCTTACCCATTTTAGTATTTTAATAATTCTTACCGGAGCTCTCATGGGAACTTTTTTTGGATTTAGAGGTCATATGAATATTGTTGAGGGCACTGGTCTTGATTTTTTGATTTCTGATGATGGTAGACCTATCCCTTTAAATTTTAAAGTTATGTGTGAAAAATTTGAGGTTGAATACTATGATAATTCAGCGATGCCAAAGGCTTATAGAAGTAAGTTGAAAATAATTGAAAATGGTCAAGCAGTTAAGTTTAATGGCAAAGATGAAATTTTAATCGAAGTTAATCATCCTTTTTCTTATAAGGGAATAACTTTTTATCAGGCAAGCTATGGTTTTCAACCAACTGAACATGCAGAATTCAGATTTATATATATCGATAAGGAAGGGAAAGAAATTCCATTAAAAAGCCATTTTGAGGAAAAATTCAAAATACCGGGCACTTCTGTGACAGTTCAAGTAGTAGATTTTTCTCCTGCTTTAGGTATAGATGAAAGCGGAAGACTTTTTAATATGACAACAGACATGATAAATCCTGCCGTATTAGTTGTCTTTGAAGAAAATGGTAAAAAATCTGAACAATGGATTTTAAGTAAAATCCCTGAAACATGGGAAACTCCCTATGGAAAGCTTAAATTTAACGAACTCTGGGGTGCTCAGTTCACAGGACTACAAGTAAGAAAAGATCCAGGAATTCCTCTCATTTATATAGGCTCAATATTTCTTTGTTTTGGCCTTTTAATTTCTCTGTTTCTGCGCCCTATTACTCATTTTGTTATAATAACAAAAGATAAGATAACCTTTTATTATCCATCTACAAAGGGAATAGTTTTTGTGGAAAAACAGATTGACGAAATCATGAGTAAATTAAAAGGAGAGAAAAAATGAGCTATCAAATAATATCTATAGCAGGTCTTCTTTATATTTTAGCAATGCCTCTTTATATTGTTTATATTTTGACTAAAAATAACAAATTAGGCTATCTTCCAACTGGAATTCTTTCATTAGGAGCATTAATTCATATCTATGGATTTATTCAGAGATTTCAGGAAATGTACGCTATTAATCACTCATTTATGAGAAGCATACCCATTACAAATCTTTACGAAAGCCTTATTTTCTTCTCTCTGTGTTTAATAGTAGGGTACCTTTTTATTGAATGGAAATACAAGAAGAAAAGCTTTGGCGTGTTTGTATCCATCATTGCTGGTATAACCATTGGGCTTACTGAGCTTCTTGGAATTTCAAAAGAAGTTCAGCCTCTTGTTCCTGCTCTTAAAAGCAACTGGCTTCTTGCTCATGTCACTCTTAGTTTTATATCCTATGCTGCTTTTGGAATAAGCTTTATAACTGCAACTCTTCATGTTATTGCAAACTCTGATAGCAAGAAGTCCTTTAATTACATTTTTTCGACTTCTATTTTAGGTTTAATGTTTTTCCTGTTTCTATCTGTGATAATAGATATAGCTACAGCTACCAATCCTAAAGCGGTTCGAGTTTTCCATTCCACTTTAGCAAATGAATCGTTCATTGTGGCCATCATTAGTTGGATTTGTCTATTTGTTGTTATTTTTGCTTTCTGGAGATGGGGTAATTTAATCGGAAAAATACTCGAAACTTTTAAAATAGATTCCAATTTTCTTGAGGATATAACTTATAAAGGCATAGCTTTTGGTTTCCCAATTTTCACAATCGGAGGACTCGTTTTTGGAGCCATATGGGCAGATCAGGCATGGGGTAGATACTGGGGGTGGGATCCAAAAGAAACTTGGTCTCTTATTACATGGTTTGTGTATGCCTTCTATCTTCATGCTAAGTTTATAAAAGGTTGGCAGGGAAATAAAACATCAATGATCGCTGTGATCGGCTTTATAGTAACCATATTCACCTATCTTGGCGTTAATCTCTTTTTAAGTGGACTTCATTCGTACGGTAGCATGTAGTTAAATGATAATTCTTGGAATAGATACATCCTGCGATGATACCTCTGTAGCAGTACTTGAAGATAGAAAGATTCTAAGTAATATTGTTTCCTCTCAAATAAAATTTCACAGTAAATATGGTGGAATTGTTCCAGAGATTGCTTCACGCAAACATATCGAGAGGATTTGGGATGTAACTGATAAGGCTCTTAATGAAGCAAAGGTAAATTTATCAGATGTAGATCTCATTGCTGTTTGTCATGGTCCTGGTCTTATTGGCTCGCTTCTTGTGGGGCTTTGTTTTGCAAAATCCATTAGTTTTGTCAGTGGGAAAAAACTAATTGGAGTAAATCATCTTGAAGGACATATACAGGCAGTTTTTTTAGAGGAAGAATATCCAGAGTTTCCCTTTTTAAGTCTCATTGTTTCCGGTGGTCATACAAGCATTTACAGGGTAGATGATTTTGGTAAGTATGTGGAACTTGGCAGAACAAGAGACGATGCAGCGGGTGAAGCCTATGATAAAATTGCTAAATTACTCGGCCTTGGCTATCCTGGTGGTCCATTCATAGATAAGCTGGCTAAAGAGGGTAACTCTGATAAATATCCTTTGCCTCGACCTTTTCTTCATGGCAGTCTTGATTTTAGTTTTAGCGGTTTAAAAACAGCTACAAAGGCTCTTCTTAGGAATCTCAATGTTGATCAAAACATAAATGATGAACTGATAAAGGATATTTCAGCATCCTTTCAGGCCTCTGTTGTTGAGGTTTTAATAGAAAAAATAAAATGGGCAGCAAAGAGAGAAAACATAAAAAGGATTGTTATAACGGGTGGAGTTGCTGCTAATAGTGAATTACGATTAAGAGCACAGGAGCTAAAGAATTCAGGCTTTCAGATTTATTTGCCATCAAAAAATCTTTGCACAGACAATGCAGCCATGATAGCTATTGCAGGATATCATAAATTTAAAAAAGGAGAAACTTCAGACCTTTTTCTCAATGCCCATGCTTATTTACCATTGTAGTTTATTGTGTTAAAATAATTTTTTATAAACAATAACATCGAAAAAAGGATTAAAGCCTAAAGGGGAGGATTAAAAAAATGAAGATAGTATTAGCTTACTCAGGAGGGCTTGACACTTCAGTGGCTATAAAATGGTTAAAGGAAAAGTACAGTGCTGAAGTCATAGCTTTTTGTGCTGATATTGGCCAGGAAGAAAATTTTCAGGAGATCGCTGAAAAAGCTGCAAAAACAGGCGCAAAAAGTATTTACATTGAGGATTTAAAAGAGGAGTTTGTAAAAGATTTTGTTTTTCCTATGTTAAGAGCAAACGCTGTTTATGAAACAGGATATCTTATGGGAACCTCAATTGCAAGGCCATTAATAGCAAAGAAACAAATTGAAATAGCCCTAAAGGAAGGTGCAGAAGCAGTGGCTCATGGTGCAACTGGAAAAGGTAATGATCAGGTTAGATTTGAGCTTACCTATTATGCTTTAAAGCCAGACATAAAGGTGATTGCTCCTTGGAGAGAGTGGGAATTTGACTCTCGAAGCTCTCTTATTGAATATGCTGAGAAAAATCGAATTCCAGTGCAAGCTACAAAGGAAAAACCTTATAGCATTGATCGAAATCTCTTCCACATAAGTTACGAAGGTGGTATTTTAGAAGATCCATGGAATGAGCCACCTCATGACATGTACACACTGGTTGTTCCGCCTGAAAAAGCACCAGATAGAGCTACATATATTGAAATAGAATATCTTAATGGAAATCCTGTTGCCTTAGATGGTGAAAAATTAAGCCCTGCTCAACTTCTCTCTAAGTTAAATAAAATCGCAGGAGAAAATGGAATAGGAAGAGTTGATATTGTAGAGAATCGATATGTAGGTATTAAATCCAGAGGAGTTTATGAAACACCTGGTGGAACGGTTTTACAAATAGCTCATAAGGCAATTGAGTCAATAACAATGGATAGGGAACTTATGCATTTAAGAGATAGTATTATGCCTAAATACGCAGAGCTAATTTATTATGGTTATTGGTTTTCCCCTGAGAGAAAAACTTTGCAAAAACTCATAGATGAAACCCAGAAAAATGTAACTGGTATCGTTAGGCTTAAGCTTTACAAGGGAAATTGTGTTGTTGTTGGTAGAAAGTCACCCTACTCTCTCTATAATCAGGAATTAGCTACCTTTGAAAAGGATACAATTTACAATCAAAAGGATGCAGAAGGTTTTATTAAAATAAATGCTTTGAGACTTAGAACAATTAAAAGATTTAATGATTAACGACGAGATTTTCTTTGCATTAGCTATAAATGAAATAGAGGACTTAGGACCTATTCGGTCAAAAAAATTATATTCTTACTTTGGTTCATTTAAAGAAATTTTTAATTCTGATTTGGAAAAAATTGCATCTGTTGAAGGCATTGGACTTCAATTATCAAAAAAAATTAAGTTTTTTGACAATTGGAAAAAGATAGAGAGAGTAATTAAAGATTGTGAAAAAGGAGATATTCAAATTCTCTCATTTAACAGCAATAAATATCCTAAATTTTTAAAAGAAATACCCGATCCACCTCCTGTTTTATTTTGTCGGGGAGAATTAATGGACGAAGATAATTATGGAGTTGCTATTGTTGGTTCGAGGAGACTTACTGATTATGGAAGAAAAGTTACAGATAAATTAGGGAGTGAATTAGCATCCTTAGGTATTACGATAGTAAGTGGTCTTGCTAGAGGTATTGATTCAATAGCCCATGAGGCATCTCTCTCTTCAAACGGAAGAACTGTGGCTGTGCTTGGAAGCGGTGTTTCTTATATCTATCCCCCTGAAAATCGTAGGCTTGCAGAGAGAATTACAAAAAATGGAGCAATTTTAAGCGAATACTATCCGGATGCTGGCCCCAGAAGAGAAAATTTCCCTCAAAGAAATAGAATAATAAGTGGAATGACACTTGGAACATTAGTAACTGAAGCAACTATAAATTCAGGAGCTCTAATAACAGCCTCTTTTGCACTTGAACAGGGAAAAGAGGTTTTTGCAGTTCCAGGTAATATTAACTCAAAAAATTCAGAAGGAACAAATTTGTTGATAAAAAGAGGAGCGAAAGTAGTAACTTCTGTTGAGGATATACTTGAAGAAATTATTGTCTTTATTCCATCATTAAAAGAGTCAATGGTTAATCGAAAAGCTGCGAAAGAAGTACAGTTTGCGGAAGATGAAAAATTAGTATTTAATCTTTTAGAAGAAGCGATGACCTTAGATGAGCTTGTAGTAAAAAGTGGTTTTAATGTATCAAAGCTGCACGAAATACTTTTAAACTTTGAAATAAAGGGATTGATAACTAAAAGAGAAGGCAGATATATGAGGAGGAATTAAATGAAACTTCTTGATTTTTTAAGGGTTCTTGCTCGACAGCTTATAGATAATGATTACAATGAAGAAGCACTAAAGGACCTCTCTCTTTTTGATATTGATTTAAATCAGGTAAAGGAAGAGCTTAATTTCATAGAAGGAAGTGAGCTGCTTGATATTGAGGAAATTGATATGATAAGGGCACTACTTGTTTTTCTTCTTATGCGTGAAACAGATCTCCACGAGGATGATATTTACAGTTTTATTTTTAGTAAAGGAAAGCAAATAACATGGAATTAAAGAATAAGAATCTTATAATTGTCGAGTCACCTGCAAAAGCTAAAACTATCAATAAAATAGTTGGAAAGGATTTTCAGGTAAAGGCATCGGTGGGTCACATTAAGGACCTTCCAGAGGATAGAATAGGAGTGGATACCAAAAATGGCTTTAATCCCGAATATATAATTATTCCGGGAAAAGAAAAAATTGTGAGAGAATTAAGAGATTCTGCAAAAAATGCGAATAAGATATTCATCGCCACAGACCCTGACAGAGAAGGCGAAGCCATAGCCTATCATATTGCTGAAGAAATAAAAGCTCCTCAGGATAAAATTTATAGAGCTATCTTTAATGAAATAACTCCTAACGCAGTTAAATCTTCCATCGAAAATCCAACAAAAATAGATATAGATAAGGTTTACTCTCAGCAGGCAAGAAGAATTCTTGATAGACTTGTTGGTTACAAGCTTAGTCCCCTCTTATGGAAAAAAGTAAAAAGAGGTTTATCAGCAGGAAGAGTTCAATCTGTAGCTCTTCGAATGGTAGTTGACCGAGAAAAGGAGATAATGACCTTTAAAGCTCAAGATTACTGGACGATTCTTGGAAAATTTAAAGGGGAAAACAGAGAGGAAATTGAAGCTAATCTTTATAAATACAAAGGTAAGCTTGTTATTGATCGAAAAGAAGAAACGAATTTTCTAATAAAAACCGAGGAAAAAGCAAAGGAAATCGTTGAAAAACTAAAAAAATTAAACTATGCTCTTTCAAAAATCGAAAAGAAAACAAAAAAGAAAAATTCACCAGAACCTTTTAGAACAGCAACTCTGCAGGCTCAAGCTTCCTCTGCATTAGGATTTTCTCCTAAAAAGACAATGTTAATTGCTCAGCAACTTTACGAAGGAATTGATATTGATGGAACAAGGGTTGGACTTATAACTTATATGAGAACTGATTCTACAAGAGTCTCAGAGGACGCAAAAAAATGGGCAAGCAATCTAATTGAGAAAAATTTCGGCAAAGAATTCCTAAGTTCATGGAAGGAGACAAAAGGTAAAAAACAAAATGTTTCCATTCAAGATGCCCATGAGTGTATCAGACCTACCTATCCTGATAAAACACCAGAAAGTATCCAAAAATATTTAACAAAAGAACAATACGCTCTCTATAAACTAATATGGGATAGATTTTTAGCAAGTCAAATGGCTCCTGCAGAGATTGAACAAACTACTTATGTCATAGAAGATTTAGATGGAATTTCCCAATTCAGAGTAAGTGGTTCAGTGATAAAATTTCCAGGTTTTTTAATTCTTTATAAAGATGAAGAATTGCAGGAAGAAGATATTTTGCCTCCTCTACAAGAAGGAAGTTCAATGGAAATACTAAATCTTGAGGCTCAAAAGCACACCACCGAGCCACCTCCAAGATATACAGAAGCAACTCTTGTTAAAGCTCTTGAAGAAAAGGGAATTGGAAGGCCTTCTACCTATGCAACCATACTGAGCACCATTCAGGAAAGAGGATATGTGAAAAAAGACAAACAGAGACTTTATCCAACCTATCTTGGTTTTATGGTTAATGATCTTTTGGAGGAAAAGTTCCCTGAGCTAATGGATTACAATTTTACAGCAAGAATGGAGGAAGATCTTGATAAAATTTCGCTCAGGGAAACCAATTGGCAGAAGGTGGTTGAAGAATTTTATACAGAATTTGAAAAAACTCTTAAAGATGCTGAAAAGATGTCCAAAATCAACAAACCAAAGGAAATAAAAACTTCATTTCAGTGTGAAAAATGTGGTAAAGAGATGATAATAAGGTGGAGCAATGGAGTTCCGTTTTTCGCCTGCTCTGGATATCCTGAATGCAAAAATACAAGGTCTATTTGGAAAAAAGAAAATACACCTGAAAGTTCTCCAATTGATAAAAAATGTCCAAATTGCGGATCTCAACTCTTGATTAGAAGAGGAAGGAAGGGAGAATTTATTGCTTGTTCCCAATATCCTAAGTGTAATTATACATCTTCAATAACAGCCGAGGTTACTTGCCCGAACTGTGGAGGTGATATTGTAAAAAAATATGGAAAAAAAGGAAGAATCTTCTGGGCTTGCTCCAATTATCCTAACTGTAAATTTATTTTACCAAGTGAACCCGTTTATTCAAAATGTCCAAATTGTGGAGCTACTTTCATGCTTAAGAGGAAGAACAAAAATGGAGAAGAATTTTTTGTTTGCTATAATAAGGACTGTAAAGTTAAAATAAAAATAAATGAAAACGCAGCTGGGACCGACCCTGCGCAACAGAAGGATGCAAACCCCGCCAGGTCCGGAAGGAAGCAACGGTAAGCGTTTTATTCTGTGTGCCGCAGTAAGTCGGTCCTTTTATTGAAGGGAAAATGGCATATCTTGGATTTGCAAGAAAATATAGACCTCAAAAATTTTCAGACCTTACTGGACAGGATTTAGTTGTCAAAATTCTTCAAAATTCAATTCAGACTGGTAAAATTTCCCATGCCTATGTTTTTTCTGGTCCTAAAGGAGTTGGAAAAACATCAACTGCAAGAATTTTAGCAAAAGCGCTAAACTGCTATAGTCCTCAAAATAGACCTTGCGATTTATGTCCCTCCTGCAAGTCTGTTAAAGAGGGAAAAGCCATGAATGTTATTGAAATAGATGCCGCATCTCATACCTCTGTTGAAAATATTAGAGACCTTAGAGAAAATATTCGTTATGCCTCTGCAGAAGGTGTTTATAAGGTTTACATAATAGATGAAGCTCATATGCTTAGTCAGGCTGCTTTTAATGCCTTTTTAAAAACCCTCGAGGAGCCACCTCCTCATGTGGTATTTGTTCTTGCAACAACTGAACCAAGAAAAATTCCTCTTACGGTACTGAGCAGATGTCAACACATACAGTTTAGACGAATACCAGTAAGCCTTATAAAAGACAGGCTCATGAGCATTTGTAAAGAAGAGGGAATAAATATTTCTGAAGAAGCTCTCTACGCTATCGCAGGGAATTCTGAAGGAAGCATGAGAGATGCACTTACGCTTCTTGACCAGATAACATCATATTCAGAAAATATAACCCTTGAAGATGTTAATCTCCTAATTGGAGGAACCGATGTTAGAGTTCTTAACGAACTTACCGATTATTTGATTGAAGGGAATAGAGAGAAAATAATTTTAAAAATTGAAGAATTAAATGATTTAGGCACAGATTTCAAGTTGTTTATACGGGATTTAATTAACTTCCTTCGTAATCTCATTATTCACAAAGTTACAGGGGGTAGTAGGTTTTTCTTTGATGAGAGAGAGCTTCAATTTATTCAAAATCTGCAACAAAAAATTTCTGAAGAATACCTAATTCTACTTATCAAAGAGCTAATCAGCGCTGAATTTGCTATTAGAAACTCCATGTTTCCTAGAATTATTTTTGAGATTACCTTGCTTAAACTGAGCACCCTTTCTCATTTCAGAAGCATCGATAAGGCTATTAAAGAGATTAAAACTCAGGCATTCGATATAGAAGAAAAAACTGAGCCAAGAATTGAAAAGGAAGTTATACCTCAAGTCGAAAATATGGAGATTTCTCAGCTATGGAATAAAGTTTTTGAAAAAATAGAAGAACAGAATCATATTTTAGCCTCTAAAATAAAACAAGCAAAGATTAATTTCACCCGAGATGAAATCCAATTAATATATAACGGAGGCTCATCTTTTTGTGCTGAGTCAGTTAAAGATAATTTAAAAGAAATTCAATCTCTTTTAAACTATCAAGGAGTTGATGCAAAGGTTAAAGTAATTGAGTGTAAAAATGGAATCCTTGAAGATTCGGTACCTAATCAAAAAAGAGAATATAGAGAACAGTTTTTAGAGAATAATTTAGTAAAAAAAACTTTAGAGCTTTTTGATGGTAAAATTTTTAATATAATACCCAAAGAAGGAGGAAATGATGTCAAAGAAGATGTTCGGTGAAATAATGAGGCAGGCTCAAAAAATTCAAGAAGAAATTCAAAAGAAACAGGAAGAAGTTAAAAAAATGACAGTTGAGGCCACCTCAGGTGGTGGAATGGTAACGGTCAAAGCAAATGGTGCAGGAGAAATTGTGTCTATAAAAATAGACAAAGAAGTTGTTAATCCAGATGATATTGAAATGCTTGAAGATTTGGTTTTAGCAGCAGTTAACGAAGCTATTAAAAGAGCTCATGAATTAGCTCAACAGGAAATGGCTAAAGTATCTATGCCATTCAACTTACCCGGAATGCCAGATTTAAGTAGTCTTTTCGGAAAAATATGAGCAATCCCTTAGAAAAGGTTATTATTAGTTTATGTAAATTACCCGGCATCGGTAGAAAAACCGCACAGAGACTCGCTTTTTATATAATGAGTATGGAAGAAAGCGAAGCTGCCAGCCTTGCTCAGTCAATTATTGACCTTAAAAAAAAGGCAAAATATTGTTCCCTTTGTTTCAATATTACAGACAAGGAAAAATGCGACATATGCGAGAATCCTGAAAGAGACCATGGGATTATATGTGTAGTAGAGGAACCAAGTAATATAGTTCTTTTTGAAAAAACAGGCTATAAAGGTGTTTATCATGTAATTGGCGGAAATATTTCTCCTGTTGACGGGATAACTGCTGATAAACTAAAAATTAAAGAGCTTGAAGAGAGAATAAAGAAAGATAAGGTGAGGGAAGTAATAATTGCAACAAGCCCAAATACAAAGGGAGAACTAACAGCTCAATGGATTGCCGAATTGTTAAAAAATTATAATATCAAAATAACAAGAATTGCCTATGGACTTCCGATTGGTATTGACATTGAATTTGCAGATGAAGTAACCTTATCAAGAGCCTTAGAGGGAAGGAAGGCTTTGAATGAGTGAAGATTTAAAAAAGAGAAGAATCGAGTTAGGCAAAACAATTGAAGAAATAGCTGAACATACGAAAATTAAAAAGTGTTGCCTTAGAGCAATTGAAGAAGGCAAGTTCGAAGAACTACCATTAGAAGTTTATGCAAAATCTTATATTAAAACCTATGCTAATTACCTAAATTTGGATCCCCAGCCTATTTTGAAAAAATATGAAGAGTTTAAAAAGAAAAGACAGCAACCTGAAAAAAATGAAGTTTCAGAGCCAAAAGAAGATAATATATCAGAAGAACCAAAAAAAGTAAGGACTATTTACACAAAATCTTATCCTAAATGGCTTACTACAGCAACAATAATATTGGGCGTGATTTTAATGATTGTTTTATTAATAAAAATTGAAAAAAGAGATGACAAAATCCCACCCCACCCTGTTATCAGTAAAGAAACAGAATTAGATAAAAGTAAAACAGAAATAATAATTCAACCAGCTGAACATCAAGAAAAGTCTTCTGTTGAAGATAAAAAATTAAAAATAGAAGCTGTTGATAAGGTATGGATGAGAATTACAATTGATGAAAAGGAAAAAAAAGAATTTCTCCTTAATCCTGGTCAGACAATAGAGCTAACTGCAAGTAAATCATTTAAACTCCATATTGGTAACGCGGGTGGTGTAAAAATATCGTTTAACAATGAAGAGCTTGGTAAGATTGGAGATGTAGGACAGGTAGTGTTTCTTAATCTTCCCAAGGATAAAAATTGAAAAAAGAAGATATTCTAGAATTAATTAAACAAGCTGGAAAGCCTCTCAGCTTTAGAGAACTCGCAGAATCCCAGTCTTTAAAATCGTCAGAAAGGCGAAAGCTAAAAAAAATTATTAATGAATTAATAAGTGATGGCAAAATCGTCAGAAACAGGAAGGGTTTATATTTACCTGTTAAGGAGGCAAGGCTTATAACAGGATATTTTGAGGCACATAAAAATGGCTATGGTTTTTTAATTCCAGATTCACCTTCTGAGAGCGATGTTTTTATTCCACCACCTGCCACTATGGGAGCCATGCACGGTGACAGAATTGTAGCAAGGATTGAACAGAAAAGAAGGAGAGAAGGAAGAGTAATAAGAATTATTGAAAGAGGCATTAAAAGAATCGTAGGAGTTATTGAAAGGGCAGGTCCTATATTTATTCTCCAGCCGAGAAAGAAAAATATTAATCAACAGATAGTGCTTGCACCAACTGAGATGAAAATTCAATCAGGCCAAATTGTTTTGGCAGAGATAAGCAATTATACTGGTGGAAATAAGCCACTGATAGCTAAGGTTCTAAAAATTTTTGAGAAACCAAAAATACCTAAGGAAGATTTAGAGATACTTGTTTATGAGTACGAACTCTCTAAAAAATTTTCCTCCCAAGTAACAAACCTTTCAAAAGCACTTGTTAAAAAGGGGATTTCTCAACGACTAATAAAAGGTAGAGTGGATCTTAGAGTGCTTCCTACAGTAACCATAGACGGAGAAAATGCAAAAGATTTTGATGATGCAGTGTCAATTAAAAAGACTAAAAAAGGATTCATCCTTTGGGTTCATATTGCTGATGTCAGTCACTATGTTAAATGGGACTCTCCCATCGATGAAGAAGCAAGAATGAGGGCTACAAGCGTCTATCTTCCCGATAGAGTTATTCCTATGCTTCCTCCTGAACTTAGTGAAAACCTATGTAGTCTCCTGCCTAAAACTCCAAGATTAACCTTTACTGTAGAAATGCATTTTAATAATAATGGAGAAAGGCTGGAATCCCTTTTCTATCCAAGCATGATTCAAACTGCTGAGAGAATGACATACACATCTGTTAAAAATATCATAATTGATAGAGACAAGGAAGAGATTAAAAAGTATAGGAAACTGGTGCCACACTTTGAAAAAATGGCAGAGCTATGTGAAATTTTAAAAAATAGGAGAAACCAAAGAGGAAGTCTTGATTTCGACCTTCCTGAACCTGAAGTACTATTAGATATAAATGGAGATCCACAGGCGATTATTAAATCTGAAAGAAATTTTGCTCATTTTATTATTGAAGAGTTTATGATAGCTGCGAATGAAGCAGTAGCAGAGTTTTTATTTGAAAATAATATCCCCTCCCTTTATAGAGTTCATGAAGAACCTGAGGGAAATAAAATTCAGTATCTTACTAGGATTATCAAAAATCTTGGACTTTTAAAAGATGAACTGAAACCAAAACAGTTTCATGAGTTTATAAAACTCATAAAAGGCACGCCCCATGAGGAAATAGTAAACTATTTGATTTTAAGAAGCCTCAAACAAGCTCGTTACAGCCCTGAGAATGTTGGGCACTTTGGATTAGCATCTAAATGTTACACCCACTTTACCTCACCCATTCGAAGGTATCCTGACTTAGTAGTTCATCGGATTCTTAAGGAATTTTTACAAAAAGGGAAGATTGCAAAGGAAAGAAAAAAAGCCCTCGATGACACTCTTCCAGAAATAGCGCTTCATAGTTCAAAAATGGAAAGACGAGCAGATGAAATAGAGAGAGATTCCATACAGATAATGAGAGTTTGGTTTATGAAAGACAAAGAGGGTGAAGAATTTGATGGAAAAGTAACTATGGTGACAACTGAAGGATTAAGAGTAAGACTGGAAGATTATTTTATTGAAGGATTTCTTCATCTTTCCCATATTACTGACGATTTTTATCAGTTCGACGAAAATAAATATTGCCTAATTGGACTAAAAAGAAAAAAGAAATTTACTATAGGAACGCCTATTAAAGTAAAGGTAGCAAGAGTAAATATTGAAGATAGAGAGATTATTTTTGACCTTGTATAAATAAAACCTCATAGGTTGCATAAATTCCTTCATGATTTCCGAATCGTTCTCTATAAATATGACAAAAGCGTTTAAAGGCTTCTTTACCCGAAAGTGCCTTCTTTTGTGAGTAATTCGTTCCCGTAAGTTTGTGCGTAAGAAGCAGGTCCAAGGGATTTGCAAATTTTTCCCTGTAATTTTTTACTTCAAAACTTAAAACTTTAGCCTCTTTTCCAAGAAGAGATATATAAAAATCTGGAGTCTTCATCGGAAAAACTGAACCAAATCCTGAAATTTCAGACACTTCTTTTAATTCAGTTAAAGAATTACTTGTAAAAATTGAAAAATAAAAATCTCCACCTTTTTTTAGCGTTTTAAGAATTAAGGGAAGAGTTTTCTCTGGATTTGAAAGCCAATGGATTGTTGCTGAGCTTATTAAAAGATCAGCTATACCATCACGAAGAGGTATGTTTTCAGCGTAAGAATTTATAAAAAAATGTTTGCCTGTCAGATTACCCTTAAGCTTTTTCAAAAAATTGTAGGTGATATCCACATGAATGAAGCGATCAAAAATTAATCTTTTTGAAAGTGGTATGCTAAGAAAACCAGTACCACTTCCTATTTCAACAATTGTTGAAAAATGCTTATCCTTAATTTTGTTCAGTACTTCTTTAGCAACTTTCTTTTGAATCTTTCCTTTTATATCGTAGGTGTTTGCCGCTTTGCTGAAAGAAAGGCGAAGGGCTTGCATTCTCTATTTTAGCAAAGTACCAGGGTCTGACTCAAAAAGCATTTACTACAAACTTTCTACCCTCATGATTAATTATTTTGACATTTATCTCATAAACATCCTTGATAAGTGATTCGTCTATTATATTTTGGTCTCCCTCTCTGTAAATTTTTCCATTTTTCATAAAAATAAAGTAATCGGCAAACTGAATTGCAAGATTAAGATCATGTAGTACAATTATAGTAATTATGGAACGCTCTACGGTGACTCTTTTAAGTAATGAGAGAATCTCAAGTTGATTTTTAGGATCAAGGTGATTTACAGGCTCGTCAAGTAACAAAACTTCTGGTTCCTGAGAAATTGCTCTCGCAATCAATACTTTTTGACTTTCTCCTCCACTTAATTCACCTATTTTTCTAAAAGCAAACTCTTCAAGTCCAAATTCTATGATCAAATTTTCAACGATGTTAAGATCTTTTTTTGAAGGTTCAATGGTGATATGCGGTTTTCTTCCAAGTAAGATTGTATCAAAAACAGTGCAAAAAGGTGTTGAATTGGATTTTTGAGGAAGATATGCAATTCGCTTTGCAAGATTTCTATGGGATATTTTTTTTAAATCTTCACCTGAAATATATATGCTCCCACCTTTGGGTTTAATTATTCTGTCTATAGTTCTGAGAAGCGTTGATTTTCCAGAGCCATTTGGTCCTAAAATTGCATATAAAGCCTTTTTTTCAAAAAGCAGATTAAGGTTCTGTAAAACCTCCTTTTCTCCATATCCAGCTATTAGATTTTTTATCTCAAGCAACTAAAAGCGTCTCCTTTTAATAAGAAGATAAAAAAACATTGGAGCACCAGCAAAAGAAGTAATTATACCCACTGGTAAAATGACAGGTGCTATTATTGTCCTTGCAATTAGATCAGACAAAAGAAGAAGTAAAGCTCCAAAAAGAGCTGAATAGGGAATTAGAAATCTATGATCATTTCCTATCAGCAGTCTAACCAAATGAGGGGATATAAGTCCTATGAAGCCAATTATCCCAAGAAAAGCCGTGCATACTGAGACAACAAAAGCACTCATAAACATTCCAGATATTCTGAGAAATTTCACATTTACTCCAAGGCTTTTTGCTACCTCATCTCCCCATAGGAGAGCATTAAAATTCCATCGGTGAAAGAGAAAGAAACCAAAGGTAAAAACAAAGGCAAACATCATTAGCTTATTTTCATGCCAACCTGCTTTCCCAATGTCTCCAAAGGTCCAGAAAACAGTAGCAGCAACTTGAAAATCCTGAGCAAAATATTGTAGGAACATAGTGGCAGAACCAAAAAGACTGCTTAGAGCCACTCCTGCAAGGATTATTGCTTCAGGAGTAATATTTCTTAAAAAAGAGAGAGAGAGAATAAGCCCAACTGTTAAAAGAGCTCCTAAAAAAGCTGAAATCACCACAGGATAACTTTTTATGACTGTAACAGCCTCTGTTCCATAAGAGTGCGCTTGTCCTGCACCAAGAACAATTATTGCAAAGGCTGCACCAAATGCAGCACCCTGAGAGACTCCAAGTGTAAAGGGAGATGCCAATGGGTTTCTGAGAACATTTTGCATTACTGCTCCTGCCATGCCCAGAGAAGCTCCTGCCAGCATAGCTCCAAGAGTGCGGGTTACTCTAATATTCCATATAACATAGGAGTTCTCGGAATTTCCCATTAATCCTCTCACTACTTCTGAGATTGAAAGATTTAGTGAGCCTGTTCCTATTGAAATAAAAGAAAGCACCACTAAACAGGCAAATATTATAAAACCAACAACTCCCTTTACTCTAATTGATTTTAAATACTCTTTTGTTATAGAGTTTTTAACGAATTGTAATTCCCTTTTCTCCAAACTCAACCTTTCCATATCCTCTGTATGCCCTCTTTAGTTCAGGAAATACATCTTTAAACAAAAATTTTCTCATAATCTCACCGCACTTTTTATCTATGTGAATATCTTTAAATCTATCAGGATAAAGGGTTTTTCCTATAAAGTATGAATTTGCAAAGAGAATTTCCAAATTAGTTCTATAAAAATTATAAGGAAAAACTGAATAAACTCTTCCCTCCTTTACTGCTTTAAGTTTTTTATAAAACTCCTTGTTTTTTAAATAATCTTCATTTACGAGAGTAAGTCCGTTAGTGTCAATAAAAATATAGTCTGGATTCCAAAATAAAAGCTTTTCTTTATCTATAAAGATGTGCCCTTCCCTTCCTGTTTCATCTGCCACATTCTTCACATTTAACCATTTAAGAGGAGGATAATGAGCTTCTGTACTTGTAATACCATGGGATCCTCTTGCACTTATAGCACCCACGTAAACAGTAGGACTGATAGAGTTTTTTGTTCTTTTAATAAGGTCTAAAATAAGATTATCAATATAACTATTTAACTCTTGAGCTCTTTTTTCTCTTTGGAGTAATTTTCCAAGAAATATGAAAGTTCTCTTTATATCTTCAATTTTAAAGCCCTCTGGTCCTGCATAGTGAAGAACCACCACAGGAATTCCAGTTTTACTTTGTATAAGATTAGCATTTTCCATCTCAAAGGTAATAATTAAATCAGGTTTAACTGCAATAATTTTTTCAAAATCAGGGAGTTTTCCTGGCCCTCCCTCTCCTATGGTTGGAATTGTTTGAACTCTATCTTTTATTACATTCCAGTATGCACGCCCTACTGCAGTATTTCCTCTCATTGAACCTTGCTTTTCCACATCCTCTACTCCAACCACCTGATCAAAAGCTTGTAAATAAACCACATAACGTAGTGATGCATTAAGCGCAACTATTCTATCAACTTTCTTTGGAATTTTTACCTCCCGACCTACCATATCCTTGATAGTTGTCCACTGTTCAGCATGGGTGTTTGCTACTAACAGAAATAAAATAAATAAATACAAAACAAATCTCATCTTTTATCCTCCGAAGACTTATATTCTATGTAGGGTTTTATATCAAGCACGGGAGTGCCATCAAACATATCAAGTCTTTTTACTTTAATTACATTCTCCTTAACCTCAAGCACATCAACTACAGAAAGTCCAATTGGATTTGGCCTATGGGGTGAGCAAGTACTGAACACACCCTTTCTCTCCTCAAGATGAGGAGGTTTTTGTATAAGTTTGTCTTTAGTAAAGGGGGGAGATTTGTGAAATACGAATATGACCACAATTTTATCGGTAGGATTTATGTCTTTGAGACCGTCAATATACTCTGGTTCAATAACAATCTCTCCCTCCACTTCAGAGACTGTCCAATGCCTTGGTACAGCCTCGGAATATGTTCTGACATAGCCTATAGGTTTGAAATTATACTCATCCATTCATTTTCTCCACAAATTTCTCAATTGATGTGAATATTTCATCACTATCAATAACTTTTCCCTCAATGGAAGCTCTATATACAAGAGGTGAAAAATAAATCATTCCTGAAAGTGGCAGAGCTTTTCTATTGATAACATCTTTAACAGCCTCCTCATTTTCGGGGAATACTTTGTTTACGAGAAAATAAACCCTTTTATCCATCTGATCTGCAAGGGAGACTATTTTTTGGGCTACTTCAATGGAATCTAAATAAGGCTCAGCAACTACCACTATCGTGTCAATTCCCTTTTCAACACCTCTTCCAAAATGTTCTATACCTGCCTCAGTATCAACTATTATTATTTCATTTTCTTTTAATTGGATTTTTTCAAGAAACTCTCTACTAATAATACCCATTGGACAGGCACATCCCTCTAAGGGCTCTTTGATTTTTCCTATATTTATGAGGGAGATTGAACCGTTTACCTTTAAAAATTCCGGTGGGATATCATGCAATTGAAAGGTTTCTTTTTCTATGACACTCATCTTAGATTCCTTGTTACCTGATTGAAATCTCTTTATAATGCTCTGTTGAACCATTTTCTTTCCACCGAGAAAATCCATGAAGGCTTGTGGTGGCTCATCATATCCAAAGAGACGATAAAGACTTTGATTGCTTTCATCGGTATCAATTACAATAACGCTATAACCCTTTTTCGCTAAAACCTTAGATAAAGCATAGGTGATAAAGCTTTTTCCTACTCCACCTTTTCCGCAAACAGCAATTTTTTTCATACTTTTCTCCTTCATTTAATTACACTTCCATAAATCAAAGCTTTTTAAAATATTCATATCTACATCAAAAAAAGACTCTGGATCAAAGTTATCTAATGTTTTAGTTTTCAATGGTCGCACATATCTTTTGTAATCCTTTTCATTTTCTACCATCCACTCTATTAGTTTTAACCTTTCTTGGAAAGTTTTTCCCTCCTTAACTCCTGCGTCTTTTCTTAGCTCATCCCAGAGAAATTCAATTACTAATGCTTCTGCCTCTTTTTTCTTCGGAGAATATCTGATGTAGATACCAGCAAGATTCATAGCTCCATCTACTAAGCATTTTTTACTCTTCTCTGAGATGGGAATTACTAATAGATTTCTCTTGCCAGCTGTTGTATTGAGTATGCTCTGTATAGCATCATCCTTACACCAAGAAGGGATGGAGACTATTAAATAGCGTTGCTCTGAAGATAAGGGGAAACTTTCAAGCAAATACTTTGATATCCATAATCCGCTTAAAACACCAGGACACAAATGGTCATGAAACTGAACGGAATTTCTTAATTCGAGAGACATTCCCTTTTTCCAGGCTACAACTATGGGTAAAAACTTATAACCCCTGCCGTTCAAAAGATTTTTGACCTTATCCTCTGTATTGTTGAGAGAGGTTGTTAAAAATTTTTCAAAACTCTGAAAACTCAGTGAATTATTTTGATCCTTAATATAAACTGCCTTGTCTAGCAATGAATCGTAGACAAAAATAAAGAGTGAACTATTGACAGAATCATGAATGTTTATAATATTTCCAAGACTCATGTCAGCGTAATTAGAGAGAATGGACAAAAGGTTAATTGTGTCTTTACTTTTGAACTTTACCTGACCAGCATTGGTTATTATCAAAGTTTCCTTATAGTGAGTTTGTTTAAATTCTTGCTCCAAAACATTTTTAACTTCTTTTAGCAGATAATGATCTCTATCCTCTGAATAGGAAGTAGTAACTGATAAAATTATCACGATAAAAATGAGCAATACTTTTTTCAACATTTCATTCCTCCTCAAAAACTAAATGCTACAGAGCCATAAACACTAAAGGGTGCACCGGGATAGTAATCTGGACTTACTATGTATTTCTTATCAAAGAGGTTATAAAACTCAAGAGCAAATCTTACATCCTGAATAGGACCGATCTTTTTAATGTTGTATGCGCATTTTAAATCAACCACGAAGTATGAAGGCATTTTTTCGTCATGAGCAAGGTCTCCATACCTTTTACCAATAAATCTAACAGTAGGAGTAAGCTCAAACCCTTTATAATTTAAAATCACTCCTGATGTAAACATCCATTCAGGAACATCTATCACTTGCTTGCCATCGGTTTTATAAAGCTTTCCTGCACTTACTATATCTCCATCATATTTAAGTTTTGTATAGGTAGGGTTAAAGAAGAAAGTAACATAGTCAGAGAAAATTATATTACTTCCAAGTTCAAATCCGTATCCCTTAGCTTTACCTACAAAGGTCTGATAGCTTACTGGATTACCTTGGAATTTAAGAAGTTGTGATGGATTATCAGGATCTTTCCATCCTGGTGTTATGGGTGTCCTAAGGTTTTTGTGTTTAGAGAAAAAGATTGTTGGATAGAGTTCTATTCTGGAAGTCCTGAATCTTAAACCTATATCAAGATTATCAGTTTTTTCTGGATTATACTCTTTGAAAAGATCCTGCATGGTTATACCCATTTTCTGAAATTTTGAGTAGAGATTGTAATATAGATTCACAATAGGCATATAAGCATAAGGTTGTTGAAAGGTTCTTCCAAAACTTGAATAGATCTCTAAGGAATCAGTAATAGTATAGGACAAACCTGCCGTTGGAAGCCATACATCGTATGATTGACCACCATAATCTAATTTGCTCTCTCTTTGAGGATAGGGATTACCAGAAGAGTCATAAGATGTAATGTAACCTTCATTGTCAGATTCTTTTAATTTTAAATATTTAAGCCCAACCTGCCAATTGAATCTATCAATATTCCCTGCTAATTTTACATAGGGACTATAACGGTAACTATCGTTTATGCTTTTTGTATACCTACCCCAGCCCACAAAGGTTTTCGAACCATCTGGATTGAGCCAGTAGTTCTTTGTTGGTTCATCATCCCAACTTTGTTTTTCATACTGAAACCCTGCAAGTGCCTTAATTTTTTCAAATTCAGCAACAATTTCTGAAATAGCTCCCCATCTTTTAACTGTCCACTTACTTATTTGTATCCCAGGATTTGAACCAGTACGTCCTGAAACCTTATCAGAACCACTTGTCTCTTCTTTTTCTTCTTCTCGGTAGTAAGGTTTTAAGGCAATCTTAAAATTTTCGCTTAATTTTAAGGTTATAAATGAAAAAATATCATAGTTTGTCCATTTAAGTTTCTGATAGTCATAATAAAGCCAATCCTTGGAGGGATTTCTAAAAAGCTCTGTGTTATAATCAAATCTTCTATATTCATCAAGGTCCTTTGCTTGCGCATAGGTTAGATTTCTGTATTTGTGATGTTTAATTTCATTAAAGTTTGCCCACATTTTAACTTCTAAAAGATCTCCAAATGGTTGAACAAACGTTAAATTTACATTGTTTCTTGGCCCAATTTTACCCTCACCCTCCATTTTTCCTCCTCTGCATATGAGTAAGAAAGAGAAATTTTAGTGCCCAGATTATTAATTTTTCCGGAATCCAATCTAATAAAGCTCTTCGTATAATTAAAGCTACCAACAATTTGTTTCAGTGTGAGATTAAACTTATCCATTGCCCAAAGAGGTCTAAGTTGAATAGTTCCACCTCTTGTTCCAGCTCCAGGTCCAAGATCAGCCGGCACTGCTCCTTTGTAAAGAGCAATTCCTTCGAAATTCTCAAGATCAAGTATGTATGTTCTTGGACCTATTGGATTTCCACCGTAAATTGGAATACCTTCAACAGACATACTTCCAAGAGACCCACCTACCCCTCTTACTCTAACAGCCATCTGCGTCGATGCCATGTTTGCAGGATCAGGACTTTCGAACATAACGCCAGGAAAAATTCCTATAGCATTCCAGACATTTGTAGAAGATGCAGTTCCACCAAGTTTAATTCCCTCTCTTGTTAACTCCATACCAGTGAAAACTGTCTCTGCAGTCTCTTTTGTTGGTGCTAATATTCTTTCACCGGTTACCACAATCTCCTCAAGTTTTTCATCCTTTGTTTCAGAAAAAGCCGGTGATGAAAAAATAAAGAATAAAGACAAAAACATGACCACATAATAAATCATAGCTATACCCCTCCAAAATTTTTTATAACTCCCTTCTTGAGAGGTATAGACCCTTCATGAGTCTCTTACAAACAAAAAAGCCGTGCAGAGCATTAAGCTCCATCACGGCCTTCATGACCAGTTAAACCCTTCGTGGGATAGAAAATTAAAACATATAAATACAATCTTCGTCAAGTAACTATTCGAATTTGTAAATACCTTTTTCTTAGCCAAAGATTATTCTATATGATTTAAACAGGTATATTTAGTCTATGTTGTCATAAAGTATCCAAATCGCCATAGATACTCAAAAGCTTCAACTTTAATACCTTTATAAGGGTCTAATATAGGGGTCCGACATTAATCTTATTTCTCCTGATCCATACTTTGAATATCTTCTCTATATGCTCCTGATTTTTTGCTCAACCCGACTTCATCAATTTAGGGCATATTTTATTTAAGAAAACTAAATATTTCAGAGACTCATATTTTCCTTTTCCACTTAATGTAGTCTACTGTCTTTCGTACTTTTCAAAGCCAATTTCTCTCTTACTTTGTTTACTAATATCAAAAATCTTTACCTGTAAAACTTGAATCAAAATATGAATACTATCTCTGTTGATTTCTGGTTTTAATCCATTGTATTCTACATATAATCTTTCTGCTATGAGGGTATCACGATTAACAAAAGACAAGGTTCTAATGAGATTAGTAAAGGATAGAGAAACCTATGAGGGAGAGAATAAAGGCAGGAAGGAGATGTCTGAGAACATAGCGTATGCATTTTGTCACTGTGAGCCTCTCGATGAGGCAAAGCAGTCTCTGATACCTCTTACATGTCACTGCGAGGGACTCGATGTCCCGAAGCAGTCTCTAAGTAAAACCTATGAAAAGGTGACGACGAGATCCCTTCATAAGATTTATAAACTTATTTTAAAAACACTCCATTTTACCAATCGCATCAATAACTACAATTTCTGCTTTTTGAAAATGTAAGGACCTTAAAAAAACTCAAATCCTTATACATCAACAAATATTTCCCCACTCTATACTTGTTTTAATATTCGCATGGGAGAGAATCTTTTTCTGTTTAGATAAACTTACCAGCTCAAAGCCTAATCTGTCTTTTTCCTTTATCTCCTGTGTGAAAAATCCCGCTGGTGGGTAACTGGAAAGGGCTTCTGACAATTTTTTTATCATCTCATCAAAGCCTTTTAAATAGGCTAATCAGTTAGATTTTCTCCTTCTGAAAATACTCTTTCCCACCTTTATAAAAAGGACTCCACCTAAAGCTAATACAAATATAAAACCAATTAAAGGAAGTACAATTGCAAAAGCTGAAACCATAGCTGACATTACTAACTCTGAAGTGGAAAGAACAGGATTACCGATACCGCCTGTAAATAGCGATGATTTAGCCCTAAGCGCTGTTGTAGCACCCTGCATGATACCTGCGATACCACCGCCTGCTATAATTGCAACCAGCCATTTCATCACAGGTGGTATGTCTGTTATTACTGACGCGGATGCTATTATCCCGGCAATTACAGAAATTGGAGATGCGATAGTATCCATCAGGTTGTCAAGCCATGGAATATAATAAGCAATTACCTCAAATACTGTCGCTGTTGCAAAAGCCATAAGTGCGTAGTTGCTTCCTATCCATTCAAACTCAGGTGATAAATTGACAAGCCCATAATTAGAAACCAAGCTTAATAAAAGCAAAGGGACAAAAATCCTAAATCCGCACGCAGCACTTAAACCTATTCCCGTTATTATGGCTAAAACTGTATCAATGTTATCCATAAATTTATCTTTTCACTTAATTATACTCTTTCAAAAGACTGAATCCAACTTTAAGTAAAAAAAAAGATATAAGCTATTGGTCAATCATCAAATTGAGAAATTTGAAGCAAAAGTTTTCTGAAAAACTCGTTTTCTTCACATGCTTTCAGCCAAGTGCAGACTGAACAATACTTTTTATACCAATCACTAAAAAAGTGAGGAATTTTATTTTTCAGCACATTCCAATCTACATATCCGCCTTTTTCCATTTCTAAAAAAATAAGTGCATCATTATCCATCTGTCTTATTTCTATATCAGCATTTTCGCTGTAGCTACATCTATTATCTTTAAGATTAAAACATCTTTTACAGACATCATCTGCTCCATCTGATATTTCTATGATTTCATTGTTAGCTCTTATCATAAGATCTTTTAAATTATTGATAAATGCTTCATCATAGCCTTGTCCTGAAAAGAAATGAAGACATATAAGATGATGACCTCTAAGTCTGATTTTTCTATTTATTTCTCTATTCATCTTCAAACAATGATGTGTATTTAAATTTTTCTGAGTCAAATAACCCCCTATCAGTAAGTTTTAGTGCAGGTATGACAGGCAATGTCATAAAAGAAAGAGTCATAAACGGAGCTTTTAACAAACTGCCAAGTTCCTTTGCTTTTCTGTCCAGTTGTTTGTATTTATTTGAAACAAAATTACAGTCCCTTTCTGACATCAATCCTGCAACTGGCAGAGGAAGTATCTCTTCAACATCGTTGAAAATCAATGAAAGACCCCCTTTACTTCGAATAATCAAATTTACTGCTTTAGCGATTTCACTATCATCTACTCCAACACATACTATGTTGTGAGAGTCATGGGCTACTGATGAGGCAATGGCACCTTTTTTTAAGCCAAAGTTTTTTACAAATCCCACTGCTGGTGGGTGGTCCTCATACCTGTTTATTACTGCTATTTTTAAAATATCTCTGCTCACATCTGAGACTATATAGCCATCTACAGTTTTTGGCTTTTTAATGAGTTTTTTTGTATATATCTGGCTATCTACTGCTTCAATAACTTTTATTAAATCTCCTTGCGCTGGAATTCTAAAGTCTTCAGGGCTTTTTTCCTTTGCATTGAATTTGTTTAAAATATCAATATTTGTATTCTCTGAAAAATTAATTAGACTATGTCCTTCTATTTGCAATACTTTTCCATCAACTACAGTGCAGAGTATATTAAAGTTCTTCAAATCATCCACTAATAGAAAGTTAGCTTTATCATCCTTTTGCAAAAAACTAAAATCTATTTCATAGTGCCTGGCAGCATTGAAAGATGCTGCTCTCAATACATCTATAGGGTCATAACCCCAGTTTAAAAGTTGTTTTATCATTAGATTAATATTGCCTTTTATCAAATCATCAGGATGGATGTCATCACTACAGAGCATACACATCTGAGGATACTCTTTTATTAGAGGAGCAAGTGCTTCAAGGTTTTTCGCTGCGGAACCTTCTCTTATTTGAATCTTCATGCCGTTAAGTATCTTTTCTTTTCCCTCATCATAGGTAGTTACTTCATGGTCAGTAGTAATTCCTGCTTTTATGTAGAGCAAAAGTTCTCTATCTCTTAGTCCTGGCGCATGTCCATCAATCTTTTTTCCATATTTTTTGGCTATCTCAATTTTTTCCATTATTTTTTTGTCCCCTCCAATTACTGCAGGATAGTTCATGACTTCGCTTAAATATCCCACCTCTTGATTTTTCATTAAATTTTCAATATCCTCTGCCTCTATCTTTCCTCCTGTAGTTTCAAGATCTGTGGCTGGTACACAGCTTGGTGCTCCAAAATAAAATCTGAAAGGGAGATTTCTGCTTTCGTTTATCATGTATCTAACTCCATCAACTCCTAAAACATTAGCAATCTCATGAGGATCTGAAAAACATGCAATAACACCATGTTTTATTGCAACTGAGGCAAACTCCACTGGAGTAAGCATAGAGCTTTCAACATGAACATGAGAATCTATAAATCCTGGAATTATATAAAAATTGGGAGCATCATTTACTGGTTTTACCGCTGTTATTATGCCGTTTTTAATGGTCAGTTGCCCTTTAAAAATCTTTTTGTTGATTATATCAACAATATATCCACTGACGCTCTTTACTGAGAGTGTTTTTTTCTTTTGACTTAAACTTAGGGCTCTCATTAAGACTGGACTCATTTTAAAACTCTCAGTCAAATTTTTTGCCCTCCTGCAAAAAATTAAGTATATTTTACAAAAATCAATGATTCATCTCTAAATTTATCAATCAAATATTCAGTGAGCTCGATGATAAACTCTTTGTATTACAATGGATAGGCCGTGGAGGCTTATAACCTCCACGGAAGTATTATTATAAAATTCTGAATCCTACTTACTCTAAAAAAGTCCTGGAGCCAAGAAATCCCTCTTGAGTTGGATCTTGGGAATAATAGTGATAATGAATCCAACCAGTGCTTGCAGGAGGTTGATTATTGTCATCGTAATGGGGAGTATCATCGGTATAATGCATTCTTCTTGCCCAATTAAAAGCTTCCTGCATGCTGATCTTGCCGTTTTCATCCCAGTCAATATCTATTGCAACTTCTTTACCTTTACGATCTCTAATTTTCTCTCCATCAGGTGTGCGTCCCATTAAGACAGTGAAAAACCAGTAAGTAAATTCATTGTATTTTGCAACACCCCCTGCCTTTGGCCATCTTGCTCTGGAAATTTGGTTTGGACCTGCTGCAGACATGATAATTCTATTAGGTCCTCTTAAATCATCAATAAACCCTCCACTAAAGCACTGCTCCATTACAATTATCATTACTTTGTAGTGCCTGATTTTATTTACCTGTTCAGCAAACTCATCATCATACATTGTCCCACGATTAGGACCAAGAATAATTGCCTCATCTACTCTGAGCAAATCATTTTTATCTTTATCTTTATTATAATCTTGATTGTATTGAGCTTCTGAAATAAGATCTTCCGTCTGTTCATTATCTGTATCAAATCTAGCTGACTGGAGTCCTGCCTCCAAGTCGCCCCGTTTTTTTAATAGTAAGCCTCCTCCATGATTGTTAATCATTATAAAAAGCTTATCATGACTCGTCATTTTTGTGGCTAAGTTATTAAAAACTCTCTCAATATTTTCTCTTGATGCCTCAAGAATATTGGGAATAGTGCCTTTAACTTTAGCTTCTACCTTATCATCAGGCTCAAAACCATCGTGATAGAGCACGTTTATATTCTCTGCAGGATATCCTCTGTCTCTTAAAATTTGGTACATACACAAAAGATCATTCCAATAGCGAATATGGTTACTTTCATATCCACCTCCACCAGCAATAAGAACTGCATATTTGCCTTCAGGATAGGCTTGATGAGGTCCAATTTTCTCAATTGTTTCGATTATTCGTGATTTTCTTATTCTCTCTTTTATTTGTTCACTTGGTGGTTCGGTAACTGAATCATCGATCTTTGGAATGTCTGTAAATTTGTCCTTAATTTGGTCAAAAAAGGAAGAAGTTCTCTTATCGGTAAGTCTTGCATCTGCTAATTTTTGAATGTTAAGTGTTTGAATGACAACAGATTCTGCTCTAACTGTTTTTGGATCTTTTTGTTCAGGCTTTCTTAAAATCCCCTTAACAGATATTCTGTCACCTGACTTGATACCTGCTGGTATATTGCCAACAATGGGAATAAAGGAATGCGTTGGAAGAGGAATATTATCGTATGTTCTTTCTATGTTATCAATAATCATAGGAATTGAACCTGCATAGTAATAACCTTCTACACTAACTTCACTGTTAAGAAATTTGAGAATTTCAGGAGAACGAAGTTGTTTTTTCAAAACTATTTCAGATTGTGACTGATTGGATTGAAATTGGCTTGATTGAGCACTAACGGTACACACAGTGAACAGCATAGAGCAAAAAATAAAAATTACTAAAAAAACTCTTTCTCTTCTCATTTTTTTCTCCTTTTATTTTTTAAAAGAACAACGAATTTGTTCCTGTTAAATTAAAAAAAACAACTCTCAAAAAAGTCAATAAAAATTTTAAACCTCGACATAAAAAAGTAAGGAGTTAAATCAAAGTTGTCTCTAATGAATTAAGGCAAGTTGGTAATATCTTACATACATAGTAGCTCATAGAAATCCCATTCCGCCATTTCGAGGAGTGAAACTCTTCGATTCGCTCAGAATTACAAATAAAATATCCATTGAGAGGATCGATACCTGCAGTTCTATCCTCACTTAAAGAGCGTTTTGTGGTATCAAGACACTTATAATGACGAAGAAATAGAAAGAGGATTTATGATAAGTCCCTTTAAAAAAAGTGTTTCGAAATTTTAAGATAAAAAATACAGAAGATATATACTCTCTACTCTTTTGATTCTTTGTAAAAATTTTAAATCTACATTTTTGTAACTTTTTTGATTTTGATATCAAATGATATGATAATTATTTACAAAGTCCATAAAATAAATGGGAGGAGGAATAATGAGACTGTTAAACAATCTTTCAATAACAACCAAACTTTACTCAGCCTTTGGTTTTATCTTTGCCTGTTTTATTTTGATTTCAGCTTTTGTCCTTTATCAATTGCATTTCGAAATTAAAAAGGATGCTCACAGGCTAAATGAGCGTATTGATAAAACTGCTTATGTTGCAGATATGAGAAAGGCTATATCAGACATTTACTACCATATAGGCTTTATGATGGTAACTTCAGATATAAGTGAAGTTAAAAAATCGTTTGAATCAATAACAAAAAGCAGAGAGAATTATAAAAAGGCTATAGAAGAGTTAAAGAAAACGACACGCACAGAAGAAGGTAAAAAACTCATACAGAGCCTTGAAGATACACTTGCCTCTGCTCGTAGCACCAACAATAAAATCATTGAACTCTGTCAGGCTGGTCGTCAAAAGGAAGCGATGCTATTAAAAGGGGATTATGAAAAAGGTTACTACGGAATACAAAAAGCCTTTGATGATTTAGTTCTTTTTCAGCAAAAACAAGCTAAAAAAGAAGAAGAACATTTAACATCTTCCATTAACTTTGGTTCAGTTGGGCTTTTAGTTGGTGGTTTTATAGCTCTTGTTGTTTCTATTGTTTTTATTTCCATCATTGTACTCCCCATAAGAAAGGCTGTTCTTGAGATAGAATCAGCGATGGAACGAGTAGGTCAGGGAGATATGACTGTTACAATAAAAACAGACAGAAAGGATGAACTTGGTAAAATTATGCTATCTACTGGAAAAGCCATTGAATCAATCAAGGCTCTAATTGCTGAATCTAAGACCATAGTTTCATCACTTGCATCATCTTCAGAAGAACTCTCTGCAACAACTGAACAAATTTCACGAACACTTAATAATCAGGCTGAAAGAACATCTCAGATAGCAACCTCTACAGAAGAAATGAGTCAGACTGTAGTTGACATTGCAAAAAATGCCTCTGGTATAGCAGAGACAAGCAAAGATACTCTTAAAACCGCTCAAGAAGGTGTGAAGGCAACTCAAAAAACAGCCGATGAAATTAAATCCATTGAGAAAGTAATCGCTCAGCTTGGCAAGGTAGTAGGTGATTTAAACACAAAATCTGTTCAGATTGGTGAAATAGTAACAGTAATCAAGGATATAGCAGACCAGACCAATCTACTTGCGCTAAATGCAGCCATAGAAGCAGCTAGAGCAGGAGAGCAAGGTAGAGGTTTTGCAGTAGTGGCAGATGAGGTACGGAAACTAGCAGAGAGAACTGCTAAAGCAACAGATGAAATAGCCTCAATGATTAACAGCATACAAACTGAAGTAAACTCTGCTACAAAAGAGATGGAAAATGCAAAGGATAAAGTCAACACAGGAGTGTCTTTGTCCGAAAATGCTTCTTTTATGATAGAGGAGATGATGAAGAATATTGAGAATTTACAATCAATGATACAGCAAATTGCAAGTGCTACAGAAGAGATGTCCTCTGTTGCTGAACATGTATCTCAGGATATAGTTACGATTTCAACAGGTGCAAAAGAAATAGCAAGTGCTGGAGAGCAAATAACACAAACAGCAACTGATATAGCAAAACTTGGAAATGATTTGAAAGTAGCGATAGATAAGTTTAAGGTCTAGATGCAATAAATACTATATTGTCTTGGAGATAATATGCCCCCATTTTTTTAAAAGGTATAAATATGAAATTTTAGTACTTATGCACCCAAACATTGACAAAGTATTTACATGCTATGCATAAATACCTCCTACTCAAGTTTAGCCCGACTTCATCAATTTAGGGCATATTTTATTTAAAAAAACTAAATATTTCAGAGACTTATATTTTCCTTTCCCACCTAAGGTAGTCTAATGACTTTTATACTTTTCAAAGCCAATTTCTCTCTTTCTTTGTTTACTAATATCAAAAATCTTTACCTGTAAAACTTGAATCAAAAGATGAATACTATCTCCGTTGATTTCTACCTTTAATCCTTTGAATTCTACATATAATCTTTCTGCTATGAAGGTATCACGATTAACAAAAGACAAGGTTCTAATGAGGTTGGTAAAGGATAGAGTGGACTATGAGGGAGAGAATAAAGGCAGGAAGGGGATCTCTGAGAACATAGCGTATGCATTTTGTCACTGCGAGCCTCTCGATGAGGCAAAGCAGTTTCTGACACCCCTCACATGTCACTGCGAGGCCATGAAGTGGTAGAGGTAGTCTCAAAGACCAACGGAATGAGATCCCTTCGTCGCTTGTGCTCCTCGCAATGATAGAGAGGGAAGAGACGAGATCCCTTCGTCGCTTGCGCTCCTCGCAATGACAGGAAAGAAAAGCCTCGCAATGACACTTCCCTTTGTCACTGCGAGGGACTCGATGTCCCGAAGCAGTCTCTAAAGCCTGTTTTAACGACGAGATTGCTTCGCTATCGCTCGCAATGACATAAGAGGGGGGCTCCAATTACAGAAAGGGGGAGAGGTTCTAATTGCAAGAATAGAGCGGAACGTAGAGAGATGATCAGATTCGCAAATGAGATAACAAGGGAGGAGGAAAATATAGACAGTTAGAGGAAAATCAGATGGTTTAAAAATAACTTAGAAGGCATGGAGACTAATTTTAAGATGATAAATAATTGATTTACAGTGGTTTTTAAGTTCCTAGTGATGAAGCTGGGTTAGAGTATAGTAAGATTATATTCGTATTTATGTTGTTCCAAAAATGGATAGCAGGTCATTAGGATAAGTTTTATACTTCTTCTTTCAAAAAGATACCATCAAGCATTTTAAGTTTACGCTTGCATTTTCTTGCAATTGCATCGTTGTGAGTGACAATTATAAAAGTAGTTTTACTTTCCTCGTTTATTAATTGAAACAATTCAAAAAGTTCCATTGCAGAATGGGAATCAAGATTTCCAGTTGGTTCATCAGCAAGTATCACAGCTGGGTCATTAAAAAGTGCTCTTGCTACTGCTACTCTTTGCTGTTCTCCACCTGAGATTTCACCTGGATAGTGAAGGGCTTTTTTATCTATTCCAAGTTTTTTCAGAATTTCATAAGCTCTATCTTTTATCTCACTATGTTTTTTTCTCTGTCCCGCTGTCTCAATTTCTATTAGTTTAGGCATTATTACATTCTCCAATACATTAAACTCTGGTAAAAGATAGTGAAACTGAAATACAAATCCTATATGTTTATTTCGAAAATAAGAAAGTGCCTGTTCTGAGAGTTTCGTAGGATTTATTTCTTTATCAATTAAATACCTAATCTCGCCAGATGTGGGTTTATCTAAGGTCCCTATTATATGAAGAAAAGTGCTTTTGCCAACTCCAGATGCTCCTGTTATAGCAACAATATCTCCTTCATATGCAATAAAATCAATTCCTTTCAGAACCTCTAAAGTACCAGCTTTTGTGGAATAGCTTTTTTTGAGGTTATTAGTGGTTAGTATCTCTTTTTTCATCCTTTTTGAAGGGCTTGCTCATCTCTTCGAATTTTTTAAGTACATAATTGTGAATGCTGTCTGCTTTTTCAGCCACATAATGTATTGCTTTTTTAACTACTCCTGTTGTTTTATCCCCGATTTCTCTAATTTTACCTCCGCCAAACAGAAGGGATACAATTAAAAAAACAATAAAGAGAATAATGCTAAGACATCCTAAGTTTCTTATAAATTTAAACATTACTCATACCTCAATATGTCTACTGGGTTAATTTTTGATGCTCGATGAGCTGGATAAAGAGTTGACACAAGACTAATCACTAGGGCTGATAGGGAAATAATAATTATATCTAAAATTTTCACCTTCACGGGCAATTTACTTAAATAATACACATCTGCAGGCAATTTTACAATATCATAGGATTTAATTATTTCACAAAGAATTAATCCACCCACCAACCCGATTATCGTTCCTATTACTCCTATTAAAAAACCCTCTGACATAAATATAAATTTTATAATTCTATCCGTTGCACCCATTGATTTTAGTATAGCAATATCTCTCTGTTTTTCTACAACATTTACCATGAGCATGCTTATTATATTAAATGAAGCCACAAGAATTATGAGTGTAAGAATGACGAACATAGCAAATTTTTCAAGTTTTAAGGCTGAAAAGAGATTTCGGTTCATTTGCATCCAGTCTTTAACATAATAAGTACCTCCGAGCTCTTTTGTAAGAGCCTGACTCAAAATGTTTGCTCTATAAACATCTTTTAATCTTAATTGTATCCCTGTTACATTATCTCCGTAGTCAAAGAAATCTTGCGCAATTTTTAAATCTGTTATAGCAAGGTTTGCATCATATTCAAACATACCAATCTCAAAAATTCCAGTAACAATAAATTTCTTTACTTTTGGAATAATTCCCAATGGTCCTATTGAACCCATCGGAGAAATAACAGTTATTGTGTCACCAGGCAGAATTCCAAGCACATTGGCAAGCTCTTTTCCAATCATAATCCAAGGAAGCTCTGTGTAATTATCGTATTTGTATTTTACATGCTTAAAAACTTCAGTTGTTTTTCTATCATACTCAGGAATTATTCCTCGCAAATAAACACCGTGTGCCCTTTTTCCGCTTGATACAAGAACCTGACCTAAAACAAAGGGAGAATAGGCTTGTATTTCTTCTTTTTTTGATAGGTATTCAGTGAGAGCTTGATAATTTTTTATGCTTCCAGAATAATTTAGGACAACTGCATGGGCTTGTATTCCAAGAATTTTCTTTTGCAGGTCTTCATGAAATCCGCTTATTACAGAAAGCACTACTATTAGCGCCATTACTCCGAGGCAGACTCCACCAATTGAGACAATAGTTCCAAGAGAGGTTCCTCTTTTTCTGCTTTTTAAATATCTTAAGGCAATAAAAAGAGGAAGTCTCATTTTTGTTCAGGTCTTAAAAGAGGAAAGAGAATTACATCCCTAATCGATTGATTATCTGTAAGTAACATAACAAGTCTGTCTATTCCTATTCCTTCTCCTGCAGCAGGAGGCATGCCTATTTCAAGAGCTCTTATGAAATCCTCGTCAAGCTCAGGAACCTCTTCATCTCCTTTAAGTCTCTCCTCAAGCTGTTGAAGAAATCTTTCCTTCTGATCTATTGGATCGTTTAATTCTGAAAAAGCATTGGCTATTTCTCGTCCTGCAATAAATAGCTCAAATCTCTCAACGAGCTCTGGATTATCTCTTTTTCTCTTTGCAAGGGGGGATAACTCTACAGGATAATCAATAATAAATGTAGGCTGAATTAACTGAGGTTCGACTACTTCTTTAAATATTTCGTCAAGAACTTTTGAAAGACTACTTTCTTTGGGTATATCTATTCCTTTTTCAAGAGCCCACTTTCTTGCAAGTTCAGCATCTTTGAAAATATTTTCTGGAACCCCTCTTTCTTTCAATGCATCATACATGGAGATTTTCTTATAGGGTGGAGTAAAGTCAAGGATGTAGTCCCCGAATTTTACTTGAAGGCTTCCACACACCTTCTGCACAATATAGCTTAAAAGCTTTTCTGTAAAACTCATAAGCCAGTTGTAATCCTTGTAAGCTACATAGAACTCTATCATTGTGAATTCAGGATTGTGCTTTGTGGAGATACCCTCGTTTCTAAAGTTTTTACCTATCTCATATACTCTTTCAAATCCACCAACTAAAAGTCTTTTTAAATAAAGCTCTGGTGCGATTCTCAGGAAAAGTTCCATATCAAGGGCTTCGTGGTAAGTTTTAAAAGGTTTTGCCCTTGCACCACCTGCAATGGTATGCATCATTGGTGTTTCAACTTCAAGAAAACCCTCTTCTTCAAGAAAATCTCTTAGGGATTTTATAATCTGCTGTCTCTTAACAAAGGTTTCTTTAACTGACGGATTTACGATGAGGTCCACATATCTTTGTCTGTATCTTGCCTCAATATCCTTTAATCCATGCCATTTCTCTGGAAGAGGTCTCAGAGACTTACTTAGAAATTCAAAATTGTGAACTTCAATGGTTAATTCATTAGTTTTAGTTCGAAAAAGCCTACCACTTACGCCAATTATGTCGCCAATGTCAAGGTTTTTAATCAGTTGAAACTTATCTCCCAAGATGTCTTTTCTAAGATATATTTGAATTTTGCCCTTCGAATCCTGTAAATGGGCAAATACTGCCTTTCCAAAATCTCTAAGGAGTATAATTCTTCCTGCAATTGAAACCTCTATGGTTTGGTTTTCGAATTGTTCTTTCTCTAACTCCCCATATTCTTTGTGAATTTGTTCTGATGAGTGGGAAGGCTCAAAGGTACCGTTATAGGGTTCAATCCCTAAGCTTCTAAGTGTATCGAGTTTTTTGATCCTCTGTTGAATAAGTTCAGAAAGTGGTGTTTCTTGCATACTTAAAATTATCCCCCTCAAAATTAAAATTTTCATTAAAAAATCGGGGCGAGCCGATTTGAACGGCCGACCACTCGCACCCCAAGCGAGTGCGCTAACCAGGCTGCGCTACGCCCCGATTTAGGTAAGCATATTTAAAATCTCTTTTAAGCGAATTTTTATTTTTTCTATTATATCCTCTTTTGTTGGAATTTCACCAGTGTCTATTTGATTATCATATACTTTTGAAAGTTTTTTTCTAACTCCTTCAATTGTATATTTTTCCTCATAAAGCATCTTCTTTATCAACAGAATGATTTCAATGTCTTTTATTGTATAAAGCCTTTGACCGCTTTTTGTTTTTTTTGGTTTTAAGAAGGGAAATTCGGTCTCCCAATATCTTAAAACATATGGTTCTACACCAACTATTCTACTTGTCTCTCCGATTTTATAGAACAGTTTATAGGGAAACTCTCTTTGAAGAGGCTCTCCCATTTTAAGCTTTCTTCTGGATAACTTGCTTTAACTGTTCACTTGGTCTAAAGCTTACGATTTTTCTAGGTTTTATTTCTACAGCTTCCATTGTTTTAGGATTTCTTCCAACTCTTTTTCCTTTATTTCTTACTGTAAACACACCAAAACCTGATATTTTAACAATCTCCTCTTCAACTAAAGCTTCTTTCATTGTGTCGAAAACTGTTTCAACAATTTTCTGAATTTCTGTTTTTGGAAGTCCCACTCTTTCAAAGATAAAATTAACAATATCCGCCTTCGTCATTCCTGCCTCCTTACCTTAATGGAAATCTTAGAATTTTATCTTATTTTATTCTAATTATGTCAAGTTAGGATTATTTGTCCTAAAACAACGATAAATAGTGATAGTTATTTTTAGATATATCGCTATCAGAAGGTTTTTTTTATGTTATTGAGAGATTTTTTAGCTTTATGAAAGTTATTTTTTGGTTTTTGTGAGGATTTCTTTTTTATCTTTGAAAGAAGTTAAATTCCTCAATGCTTTCTGGTCATGCTCTAAAATATCCTAACTGCAGGTTTTGCTTAGAGACCGCAGGACATCAAGTCCCTCACAAGGTTCTAAGAATGACAGAAATGGATCCAATAGACTGCTTTGCCTTATCAAGAGTGTCGTAGTGAAAAAAAGCTGGGTCTAAGGGCTTGCGGTGACTTTACTATTACTGGCTTTACAAGGAGCTACATATCCTTTTCAAGCATAATCCTCCATTTGATAATTTGATCCCTTATAGCCTGTGCATTTTGTGCTGATGGATTGAGTTGTAGGAATATTTCCATATTTTCAATGGCTTTTGCAAGCTCTCCTGTCTTCTCATGTATCACGGCTTTGTTAAAGTAGATTTGTGGATTAAAGGGTTGAAGATATTTTGCCTTTTCAAGCTCATCAATAGCCTCTTCAAATCTGTTGTTTGCGTATAAAACCTCTGCCCTTAGAAAATGGGTTCTAGCATCTCCTTTTATTTCTGCCAGCCCGGGATCCGCAGAGATTATGCGCGCAACTCTACCTCTTATCCATTGAGCTTTATCAGGACTTGCTATTTGAAGTAGATATCCATAATCTCTCAATGCCTGTGCCATTTTTCCAGCCTTTTCAAGTTCTAATGCTTTGTTTTCCAATTTTTCCAGATAGGGATTTAGAGCTGTGAAAAGTTCCCTTTGAAGTTTTGGGGTAATAAGGAGATGCTTTGATTTAGTGATACTCTGATAAATTGAAAGGCTTTCTTCAAATCTGCCCAACTTAGCATTGGCAATTGAAAGAAGAAGGAGACCAAACTCGTTGTTTTTTATGTTTTTTTTGTCATCTATTAGTCTGTGATGCTCACCCTGTCTAAGCAAATAAAAGGCCTTTGCAAGTTCAAAGAATTCTTCCTGAGCAGCAATTTTTTCTCCCTCATTTATATATGATTTAGCCATATTCAGCTCACCAGTCAGGATGGATGTAATAGCTAAAAGACCTATAAGGGATCGACTTAATTGATGATTTTCATAAAATTTCTCACGAATAAGGGTTTTTGTAACCTTATCTTCAGATTCAGGCCTTTGAAAAGTTATGGATACGGAGGAACCCTCTACTCCTCTTAATATTTGAATTATTTCGCTTAGTTTAAGTTGAGATGTGGATTTGCCGTCTATCTCAAGTATTCTATAGCCTTTCTTTAATTCCGCTCTAAAAGCTGGACTGTTCTCTAAAACACTCTCAACTACAGCAAACTCATCCTCTTCTTTGTTAATCCTCAATCCAATGCCAGAAAATTCTCCACTATTTTTGGTCGCTCGGAGTATCTCCATTGCTTCATCATATTTGCCTAATTTAATAAGGGTAAGGGATAGTTGTATTTGGGCAAATTCGTCATCTGGTCGGTTTTCTATGTACTTTTGCAGTACCCTAATGGCATTTTCATATTTTTCACGCCTAATTTGTAGGTCATACATATTTAAGTAATAGGTCACATTTTTTGGATTAATTGCCATAGCCTGCTCAAGATTGCTTATGGCATCCCTGTATTGCCTTTGGGCAAGATAAGTTTTATATAGCAGAAAATAACCATCTGGATCTTTGGGTGAAATCTGTACAATCATCTTCGATGCAGCTAAAGCCTCTGGGATGTCACCGCTTTTAAGGGAAAGATTAGCTACAACCTTATAAGCCACAGTGTTTGTTGGTTCCTTATTAATAAGCGCTTTAGCATCAATTATTTGAGATTTTGGATTCATAATTGCTTGATAGATGGGCTCTGTGGAATTTTTAACTGATTCAAGGATAGCTGTATAGGCACCTTCACCATACTCTTTTTTGTAGATTGTTGTAAAAAGTCCTGACTTTGTAATAAGGCTTGAACCTGAGCTTATAATTGGTAAAGCCAACTCAATAAGGTCAAAGTCATAGATTGAATATTTCGTTTTTGCATGAGTATTGAGTATTTGTGTTAATCCTCCCTTTTCATTAAAAGATAAGGTATCCACAGTTGCGTGAATTACGATAGTATCCTTTAAAAGAGATAAATTTAAGGATTGGTTGTATTTTATTTTTGAAAACATTCTATCAAAATATAGAGGAAGAGCTTGTTTCAATAGATTTCCAGAAGGAAATTCTACTGTATGAATAAAATCTTCATTATAGTTTGTCCAGCTTGATATTTGAGATTCATTAAGGATTACTAATGTTTCTCTAGGTATTTTTTTTACATCCGAGATATTTTGAGGTGGTTTAGCTATGAATGGTTCTACTTTTGTGGTAATCCTAATAGGTTCACAACTGATAAGAAATAAGAGAAATGGAATTAAAAACAAAATCCTGAGAAGTCTCATATTTAATCTCCTTTTAGCCATTTATATACTATTTTTTGTCCAGTGTTCATGTCATTTTCCAGGTTTTGCATAAACCCAACTTCATCACAAAAACTAAAAAATCCCTTATAAATCAATGAGACATACTTTTTAAATTAGTCTACAGCCTTC
>CAKZQH010000073.1 GCA_937139565.1 uncultured Nitrospiraceae bacterium
TAGCAGAAAGATTATGTGTAGAATAAAATGGACTAAAACCAGAAATCAACGGAGAGAGTATTCATCTTTTGATTTAAGTTTTACAGGTAAAGATTTTTGTTATTAGTAAACTAAGCAAGAGAGAAATTGGCTTTAAGAGGAGTAAAAGACAATAGACTACATTAGGTGGGAAAGGAAAAGATGAGTTTCTGAAATATTTAGTTTTTTTAAATAAAATATGCCCTAAATTGATGAAGTCGGGTTTAAAAGATTTGTAGATACGATTTTTTGTTATTCCGAAAAAGGGGAAATAGGGTGCATATCTCATTGATTTATAAAGAATTTTAGATCTTATGCACTGAAATCGGATCTTGGTAAATTGGAAATTTGATGCCTGTGGAAAAAAATTAAAAAAAATAGTTAAAGTATTTAGTTAAAAAAAGAGTACTTCTGATAAAAAATATAAATGGAAAATGAAAAAATGATAGATTGGATCAAGGAGCTTAAAAACGAATCTTTCCCAAATAATCCCAGAGAAATTCGAGTCATTCAGACTCACATCTCCTTTGTTTTTATTGTGGATGAGTTTGTTTACAAAATAAAAAAACCTGTAAACTTCGGTTTTCTCGATTTTACCACCCTTGATTTAAGAAAGATATACTGCGAAAAGGAAGTTGAACTAAACAAAAGACTTTCTCCAGACATTTATCTTCAAGTTGTTCCTATTTCTAAGACAGATATTGGATACAGGGTTGAAGACAGTGAAAACATAGTGGAATATGCAGTGAAAATGAAAAGACTTCCAGAGGTAGGAATGATGTCTAAGATTATAGAAAATAGAGAATTAGATAAGAAGCATCTTGATTTGATTGTAGAGTCTTTAATTCCTTTTTATAAAAATGCTCGAACTGGAGTAGGAATTGATGAATATGGCTCTATTGATACTATTTCATTTAATACAGAGGAAAATTTCGCTCAGACATTAAATTATGTGGGCAGGCCGATAAATAAATGGAGGTATGAGTATATAGTCAATTGGAATAGAAAATTCATCAATGAAAATCTTTCAATTTTTAAATCACGAATAGATGGGGGATTCATCAGAGAATGCCATGGAGACCTATACTCGGCAAATATCTGTTTCGACGATCTTGAAAAAGTTTATATATTTGACTGTATTGAGTTTAATGAGAGATTTAGATGTGGTGATATAGCAAGTGATATTGCTTTTTTAAGTATGGATTTAGATTTTCACGGATATGAAGAACTTTCTGAGTATTTTGTAAAAAGCTATGTCGAAAAATCAGGGGATAGGGAATTAATTAAACTTCTCAATTTTTATAAATGCTATCGGGCCTATGTGCGGGGTAAAATAGGATGTTTTACCTCAGAGGATATAAATCTGACTGAGGAAAGCAGAAAAAATGCTCTTGAGAATGCAAAAAAATATTTTGACCTTGCCTATCTTTATGCTGAGGGTAAGCCAAAGGTTTTTGTAACATTTGGTCTTTCAGGCACAGGAAAATCGACTCTTGCAAGAAAACTAAAGGAGATAAACCTTGCTGATTGGATTGCTTCTGATGAAGTGAGAAAAACTCTTGCAGGAGTTCCACCGACAGAGCATCATTATGAGCCCTTTGAGCAGGGTATCTATAGTAGAGAATTTACTGAGAGAACTTACAAAGAGATGTTGAAAATTGCCAAGGATAAACTAAGAAGAGGCAGAGATGTTATATTGGATGCTACTTATAGGAAGAGAGCTTGGAGACAAGATTTGGAGAAGGAATTAGGTTTTGCTGATATCATTTGGATTTGGTGCGTGGCTGATGATAGAGTTATTTATGAGAGATTTTCTAAAAGAAATGAAAATGAGGACATATCCGATGCAAGATGGGAAATATATTTGGTGCAGAAAGAAAAATTTGAACAGCCTAATGAAATTAAAGGAAAATTAATAAAAATTGATACTTCATCAGGACAGGTAGAGATTGATAGATTAATTAAGCAGATATATGAACTTTAACCCTCTAAAGGATACATAATAGGCGATATAAAATCCTTAAGAAAGAGATAAAAAATTAAACCTGATGGTAAAATGCTTTTATTTTAAGATACTTTTCATTCAATTCCTTCTCAGGATCAGAATCCCATACAATACCACATCCTGCATAGTAGGAAAGTTGATTCCCCCTGCCCACAGCAGTTCTTATGAGTACTGAAAGGATGAAGTTAGATTTATCCCATATTAAACCAGCACAGCCACAGTAGTAGCCTCTTACATGAGTTTCAAGAGTATCTATGATTTCCACAGCCTTTCTCTTTGGCGCACCTGTAACTGATGCAGGAGGAAAAGTTTCCTTTAAAATTGAACTGATAGAATGGGAAGTTTTTCCCTCTACAGTAGAGTGCATCTGATAAAGGGTTTTGTATTTTGTAATTTTAAAAAGTTCTGTCACCTTTACACTTCCAAAATGGGCAATTCTTCCAATGTCATTACGAATCATGTCAGTTATCATAAGGTTTTCTGCTTTATCTTTAAGGCTATTTTTCAAACTTTTAAGAGATTTAGATGTACCTTTAATGGGTTTGCTTATGAGAGTCTCTCCTTTCTTTTCTAAAAAAAGCTCCATAGAACCTGAAATAATAAAAAATTCTTCAAGGTCTAAAAAAAATGCATAAGGAACGGGTTGACTTTTGTAGAAATTAAAAAAAAGGTCTTTTGGGTCTCCATTGAAATTAAATTCTAGTCTATTTGTAAGGTTTATTTGATATACAGTGCCTTTTTCGATTAATTCCTTTATTTTCTTCACTTTGTAGATAAATTCAGAATCCTTTAATGCTTTATCCTTCAAAGATAGCTGATATGTATTAGAATTTTGTTTTCCCTCTATTTTATCGAACTTTCCAACTTTTAAAAGTATGATAGAAGGCAGTTCGGTTTTCTTTATTTTTAAATTGAGAGTTTCTCCTGCCAGATCATATGAGATCACAATAAAGCTCAAGGTTTCAGGTTCAGCTAATTCTTCGATTTTTGAGAAAAATTTAACATCTTCAATTTTAGCCCTGTAAAAACCTTTTCTTCCAAGCCAACTGCCGCAGAGGATTAATTCCATTTAAAAGGGATTTTCCTCTTGTATTGTCTTTTTTATTGTTTGAAGGATATCCACATCCAAAGGATATTTAACATTCATAAACTGTGCTACAGGGATGACCTCCACGATACTATTTGTAATGAAAAGGCACGATGCCTTATAAAGGTCATCTATCTTTATATATTCCTCTTTCACATTCATCTTATCAATCAAAATTTCCATAGTGGTTCCTAAAAGTAATCCAGAGTCTCTTGCTGGAGTTAAGAGTTTATCGTTCTTCACTATCAAAAGATTTGAAGAGGTGCACTCGGTTATTTGCTCATTTTCATTTAAAAAAATGCCGTCGTCGAAACCTTTTATTAGGGCTTCTCTTTTGGCAAGTATATTTGGCAGATAATTCATTGTTTTATGATAGATAACTACATTGTTGCTATGTCTTTTTATAGAGGAAAGGCATATTTTTTGCGCTTCATAGCTATTCTGTAATTTTTTTACTACAACCACTGATTCCGACTTTTGTGGATATTGATAATAAGCAGACTCTCCTTTTGAAAAGAGACAAAATTTAACATATAGATTTTTTTTTCCCTTAGTTTTTTTCTCTATTTTCTGACAGAATTCTTCATAGTCTGGACAGGGAATTTTAAAAAAATCAGCTGAATTTTTTAACCTCTTATAATGCCTAAGTAGCTTAGAGCTTCTTCCTCGCCAGAGGATTGTTTCAAAAATACCTTCTCCATAAAAAAGGGTTCTATTTTGCATCTGTCTCTATTACTCAGAAAAGAGAGTGGATTGTTGAATGCAGGATTTTCCGTCGAATTTTCCGCCCTCTTCAATAGAAATTTTTGTTGTAAAGATTTCTCCGTTTACACTACCCTTTTGAGTAATGGTGATTATCTCGGAAGCATTTATTGTTCCTTTAACCTCTCCACCGACAACAATTCCTCTACATGTAATACTCCCAGTTATTTTCCCTGACTCTCCAATAGATATCCAATCAGCCTTTATGATTCCCTCTACTGTTCCATCGATTCTTAGACTATTATTGGAGCTAATCTCTCCGTTAATGTATGTCTGAGGACCAATAACTGTCTCCATTTTTTGTCCCTTTGAAAAGAATTTCACATTTCCTCCTTTAAATAGGCAAGGGGATTAATAGGTTTATTATTATGCCATATTTCATAGTGTAGATGAGGACCTGTTGTAGAGCCAGTATTACCAGATAGAGCTATAACATCTCCTCTCTTTACTCTTTGACCGACCGTAACTAAATTTTTTTGATTATGTGCATAAACAGTGGTAAATCCATAACCATGCCTTAACATAACCACATTTCCATTTTGACCACTATACCCAGAAAATATCACAATACCATCTGCTGTTGCTCTGACTTCTGTTCCAGCTGATGCTGATATATCAATTCCTGTATGGAAATCTTCGTTTCCAGATTTGGGATGTTCCCGAGTACCAAAAAATGAGGTTATATTACCCTTTAATGGCCAACCAAGAGGAGTGGAACGATATATATCCTGCTGTTCTAAAAGAAACTTTTTGACTTCTGTAACAGAATTAATGGCTTTGTCCGCTTTAATCTTTAAATCTTCTAAATTAATGTCTCCTGAGGGATAGAAATCTATGTTTTCAAAAATCTCTTTCTTTGATTTAAAAGAGAATAGCCTTTTGAATTCTTCTTCTGAATTTTTAAGAGCAATTATAGTATGTTTGAGTTCGTTAAATTGGCTTTTTAGATAAGAGACTTCGTGTTTCATGCGATAGTAATCTAAAGTTTTTACTGCTAATGAAAAAATATAGATACTAAGTCCAGACCAGATGAAAAGAAAAAAAGCTAACAAGAAAATTGGAATCTTAATTCCTAATACTTTTGTTTTTCCATGAGGAATAAGCATGATTGTTATGGGAGATAAAATTTTAGAGACTATTTTTTTGAGCTTATACAGAGGCATCACCTCCTTAGATACAGATACAATATTATTTCAAATTTCCAATTTTAAATCAATATTCCCCCTTTCCTCAAAAATAATCTATTTAAAAAGGTATTGTTTCCTCACAATTGACAAAAGGAGCTATTTGCATGATATAAATGAACAGTGAGCTTTAAAATGATGGTTAAGAATTGCCATGGATGTTGAGCCTGTAAGTAAAGCTTTTTTCCAAAGTCCTACCTTTGGGAGACTATCCTTTGATGAAGTTTTTGAAAAAATTGTTCAATATGTTAGAGAATCTCCCCATCGGAAATATAGTCTTGTTGTTGGAACGGATTCTCTTGAAGGTGACATAACTGTATTCGTTTCTGCAATAATAATTCACAGGAAAGGCGCTGGTGGAAAATATTTCTACAGAAAGATAAGGCGTGACAAGATTGAAAATCTTAAAACTAGAATTTTCACTGAGGCATCTTTGAGTCTTGAGTTAGCTGAAGCTCTTCAGGAAAAACTAAGCGAAAATGGATTTTCAAAGCTGCCAATCGAGATTCACCTCGATATTGGTAAAAATGGGGCTACAAGGGCAATGGTAAAAGAGCTTGTCAAGATGATAGCAGGCTCTGGTTATGTGGCTGTTACAAAGCCTGACTCATTTGGTGCCACTAAGGTAGCAGATAGGCATACCGATTAATAGAACTAAGAAGCCCCTTTTTATAGGGGCTTTCTATCAAAAAAGATATTTTTTCCTTTAACACTTAGGGGAACACCAAGTATAATTTGAGCATCCATGAGACCGAGTCTTTTAGCAGCAACTCCTACTGTGTACATAATCCTGTTATCTACTCCAAGTTCCTTTGCTACAGATACCATTGAACCGATAGCAATACCCAAATCAATAGCTCGCATGGTACAAACAGGACCTGAATATTCAATCTTTTTTTCCTTTTCTTTCAGAATTGAATTACAGTCATATCCACAGGCTCCGCAATTAACACCAACGGGTTTTTTAAAATTTAATCCAATTAATATGACTCCCTCTGCGTCTCTTATGTTTTGAGCATCTCTTTTAAAAAATTTAAAAGCATCTCCTCTTTCTCCTATCTCATCCATCTCTTTTGCAAGAGCCTCCTTTTCTTCAGGAGAAACAATACCTGTGAGGATTTCGTCTTCTCCCTTTGCTTTCGGAGCTGTTCTTGCTGAAACAAGCATAATTTGTGCAATGGTCTCAATTACTTCCTTTTCAGGATTAAGCTTCATCTAACACCTCCAGGAAAAAATAAATTAAATAGCCCAAATGGCCGTTAGTAAACTTCTTTAAAATTCCAAAAATTAATAGGGTGAGACTCAATAGTTCTCATATCTTTTAGATTTTTTTACGATACAGTTGATTGTATATTTTATCATAGAGTTACAATAAAGGATGACCTCTTACAGAAATGAGACAAACTATCACATAGAAGACTATCTAATCATAGAAGGCGCAAAGCAAAACAACTTGAAAAATGTAAGCCTGCTTATCCCCCATAATAAATTAACGGTAATTACAGGAATATCTGGTTCTGGCAAGTCATCTCTTGCTTTCGATACCATCTATGCAGAAGGACAATGGCGATTTATAGAGTGTATGTCAAGCTATGCAAGGGTTTTTATTGAAAAACTTCCAAGACCTAATGTAGACCTTATAGATAATCTAAGACCTTCAATTGCTCTGGAGCAGAGAAATCCTGTAAAAGGCTCTCGAGCTACGGTTGGTACGCATACTGAGATATACGATTATCTAAGGGTTATTTTTTCAAAGATAGCGAAACCCTTCTGCCAGAAATGTAATCGGGAAATAAAGGGATGGAACGCTCATGAAGTAGCTAAATTTCTTTATGAAAACCATAAAGATAAAAGGGCTTTCATACTTTTTGAATCAGTTGAATCAATCGAAAGGCTCGTTCAACTTGGCTTTATGCGCACTTTTTTAATGGAAAATAATACTGCTCTTATAAAAGATTTACTCCAAATAAAAGAAAAAGCTGAGGGACCAGTTTTTGTTGTGGTTGATCGATTAAAAATTAATGATAAAGAGAGACTCATTGATTCCATTGAAATAGCCTTTAGGATGGGTTCTGTGAAAGTTTATATTCAAGAAGAAAATATCCTGATTAATTTTCCATCAGAACCCCGTTGTCCTGAATGTGGAAAAGGTGCAGAAGAGCCTTCGCCTATGCTTTTTTCTTTTAATTATCCTCAGGGTGCGTGTCCAGAATGCAAAGGCTTTGGTTTCATTCTCTCTTACGATGAAAATTTAATTATTCCTGACCCTACGCTATCTCTGTCTGAGGGTGCTATAGAGATTTTTGAAAAACCTGCCCTTAAATGGTGGAAAGGTCAATTAATAAAGGGGGCTAAGCAAAGCGGTATTGATATTGATATACCCTATAAAGCTTTGCCTGAGGAACACAAAAAACTAATTTTTACTGGCAATAAATATTTTTATGGATTGAATGAATTTTTCGATGAACTTGAAAGAAAAAGATATAAGGTCCATGTTAGAGTTTTTCTATCTCGAATAAGAAAGCCATTTCTTTGTCCTAAATGTAACGGTAAAAGGCTTAAAGAGTCTGCGTTGTCTTTTCGTTTGCAGGGTCTTGATATAGGCGATTTAAATTTTATGTCAATAAAAGGAATTAAAGAATGGTTAGGAAACCTTCAGCTTACTCCTGAAAAGGCTGAAATTGTGAAGGAACCTTTAAATCAGATTACGATGAAACTTAATTTTCTCGAAAGAGTTGGTCTTAGTTATTTAACACTTGACAGGCAGATTAAAACTCTTTCAGGTGGTGAGTATCAAAGGCTTAATATTTCAAATCAATTAGCAAATAGGCTTACTTCAACTCTTTATGTACTGGATGAACCAACTGTGGGACTTCATTCTCGAGATACAGAGCGTATAGTCCAAATTTTGAAAGATTTAACAGATTATGGAAATACGGTGATAGTTGTAGAGCATGATAGAGATGTAATTGCTGAGGCAGACTGGATCGTTGAACTTGGACCTGGAGGAGGAATGCACGGCGGCAACATCATATTTTCAGGAGAGATGAAAAAATTTTTACAGACAGACTCTGTAACTGCTAAATATTTAAAAAAATCAGAGCCTATAGAGTTTAAAAGAATTCCAATTTCTTTCAAAAACTTTATTACCATCAAGGGTGCTAAAGGGCATAATCTGAAAAATATCAATGTAAATATACCACTCAATGCTCTCACAGTAGTAACCGGAGTATCAGGCTCAGGAAAAAGCTCACTGATAGTTGATACCCTCTATTATGCTTTGATAAAAAAGCTCGGAATCGGAAACGGAGAACCTCTTCCTTATGATGATTTAGAAGGAATTAAATATTTAAAAACTGTGAAACTTATTGACCAATCGCCAATTGGAAAAACTCCAAAATCTCTTCCTGTGACATATCTTGGCATTTTTAGCAAAATAAGAGAAATTTTTGCATCTCAAAAAGAAGCAAAGATTAAAAGATTTTCTCCAGGACATTTTTCTCTTAATAGCGCTCTTGGTCAATGTCCTCAGTGTAAGGGAGAAGGTTTTATAAAAGTTGAGATGTATTTTTTTGAAGATCTTTATCTCCCATGCGAAGAATGTGAGGGGAAAAGATTTAAAAAAGAGGTCCTTGAAGTCAGATACAAAGATAAAAATATCTACGAGGTTTTATCCATGAGCTTTGATGAAGCTTACGAATTTTTTAAAGATATACCTATTCTGAGAGAAAAATTAGGAATAATTCGAGAGCTCGGTCTTGGTTATCTTTTGCTTGGTCAACCTGCTACAACTCTCTCTGGAGGAGAATCTCAGAGGTTGAAAATATGTGGAGAGATTCTGACTTCTCTTGCTTCAAAAAGTAAAAGTTCCCTTAAGGGATTTCTCTATATTCTTGATGAACCAACAGTTGGGCTTCACTACGAGGATGTAAAAAACTTTCTGTGCGTTATAAGGAATCTTCTTGATAAATCTGCAACAGTAGTAATTATTGAACATAACTTAGATGTAATTTCTGTAGCAGATTGGATAATTGATCTTGGACCTGAAGGAGGAGAGGAAGGAGGCTTTCTTCTGTATGAAGGAAACCTCCCTGATTTTTTAAATAGAGAAGACTGTCCCACTGCATTTTATCTTCGTAAATACTTAAAATTTTAAGAAAGCTCCTACAACACCGTTTTCAATTAGAAGATTTCTATCTTTGTCCTCTTTTAACACTTCAACTATGGCTCCACTTTCAATAGCCATCTCAGTTACTCTTTCCAGAAGGTTATTTACTCTCACCATGGAAGCTCCGCATTCAATACATTTTTCTAATTTCTGGCTTGAGGAAAATCCACAACCTTCACATACGCTTCCCTCTAATTCAAAATCCTTTGGAATAACTACTTTCATAACTCTTCTATTTCTCAGATATTTGATTACATCATCAACTCCTAAAACAGCATTATCATTTTTTCTTGAACGGGTAATAAGTTCTTCAAGGGTTTTGCTTTTTTTCATCTGTTCGTATTCCTGTATTACAGGCATTATCCTTTCAAGAATGTCTTCGGTAGAGGCATATTTTTCCATAAATGCTCTTCCTACTATTTTTCCCTTAATATTTTCTGGTAACATTTTCATAAGTTCATGAATTGCTTCGTCAGGACCAGTGACGATTAATTTTTTTATCTCTTTTATTTTTAAAAAATCATCGAGCTTATCTATCACATCTTTTAGATGCATTTTTACATGATGTTCAATATGTCTTTCATATCTTTTCTCTGCGAGCGCAAACCATCCGCCTTTTTTATGCTTACCAGGAACATCTTCATGATGAATGATCCCATATTCTTCAATATCTCCTAAGAATACCAAAAACACTCTTGCAGTTCGTTTATCTACAAGCAAAACACCATACTTTTGATAATTATCGAGTAAGTCTACTAGCGGACTTGTGTAGGGAGTTTTATCAATGACCATCAAATCATTTAACTCCATGTTTAGATCGTATCGTTGCCAGAGATCTTTTTTAGTGCAACTATAAAGAACTATAGATTTTTTAAAGGACTCTCTTTCACTTTGCAAAAATTTCTCTATTTTTTCTATATCCTCTTTAACAAGCGACATTTTATCTTCGGGTTGAGATTTCACAAGATTTTTAAATTTTGAAAGGTAGGTGCTTCTTTTTCTCTCTTGAGGTGAAACATTAAGGAAAAGGCTAACCACTAACGAATCTCCTCCATTAAATTTTTCCAACTGAACCACATCTGCCTTTTCAAACATTTTCCCCACCTCCTATAAAGTTTTTAAGTATCTCAAGAAATGAGACAAAAAGACTAAAAATTAAAGGCCCGATAATAAAGCCAATCAAACCGAACACTTTAATCCCACCAAGCACTGACAGAAAAATAAAAACAAGTGGTAGATTAACTCTTCCTTTTATAATTATTGGCTTTAAAATGTTATCTATTAAACTTATAATAAGTCCACCTACCAAGGCTAATATCAAGCCTTTGATTATATAGCCATTCAACAAGAGATAAAGCGAAGCAGGTCCCCAAATTGTAAAAGCACCCAGTACTGGAATGAAAGAGGCAATGGCTGTGGCAAAACCCCAAAGTGTGGCTGAAGGCATCTCAAGAAAATGAAAGGTGATTCCAAGAAGGGTGCCTTGAAGAATTGCAATTAGAATACCACCGTAAAATGTGGTGTAGATAATATTTTTAATCTGATTTCTTATTGTAACCTTATCTGCTTCTGCAAAAGGCAGAAATTCAATGATTTTTCTAACAAAGTGATCACCGTCCTTAAGAAAGAAAAATGCGATAAAAAAGGTAAGCAGAAGATTAATCCCTGAGCTTACTACATCTCCAAAACCATGGGCAATTTTTAATGCACCTTCTTTCATTAAACCGGTAAGTTCATTTTTTATAAGATTTTGCAAAGCCTCTACATCTCCACCAGTAATAAAGCTCATCTTTTCTAAGAGCTTTGCTAAAAAAGGATTAGAAGTAATTTTGTTTATAACTTCAGGAATGTTTATTTTTCTAAGTAGCTCTCCTGCCTCAAGAATTATCTGATAGGAGATAAAAACAAAGGGAAAAAGAAAAAGTATCACTACCAATACAATCGTAACAAAGGCAGAAAGTCCACTGAACTTAACAAACTTTCGCACATAGTCGTAAATAGGATGAAACACGAGGGCAATAACAATTGCCCAGCCACCGGCAGCAAAAAAGGACTTAAGTATTTGATAGTTTAAATATCCAAGAATTCCAATAAAAAAGAGCAATATCCAAATGTAAAAACTTCTTTCAAGGGAAATTCTATATTTTTTTGAGGGGCTCATGTTCTATTTTATCCTTTTTATAAAATTTTGCCAAAGAAGGTTTGATACTTCACTGGAGTCTCTTTCAGGATGCCACTGAACCCCCACAAAAAAAGGATGGTGCTTCAAATATATTCCTTCGATTATTCCGTCTTCAGACTTACAGAAAGGTTTAAGACCCTCTCCGAGCCTTTTCACAGCCTGATGATGGGAACTGTTAACTGTGAAAATGCCCTTTTGGAGAGGAAAATCATCGAATATCTCGATTTTATGAAGCCCTTCCTTGTGATTCAAGGAAGTTTCAATATTTTGATAAAGAGAACCTTTTAAAAAAATATTTATAAGCTGCATTCCGTAGCATATCCCGAGAACAGGCTTATTTGTTGAGATAAAAATACGAAGAAGCTCCATTTCTGCCAATACTCTTTCATCTGGAACTATGTTGTAGGATGCGGTATTTTCTTCACCATAAAAACAAGGGTTTATATCACCACCTCCTGAAATTATAAGGGCTGAAATTTCATTGGTAATCTCCCTTTGAAAATTTATCATTTCAGATGAGATAATTAAGGGTAAATATCCGAATGATACAATTTTGCTAATATATTCTCTTCGAAGAAAAATCTTTTTATCATCCAAACTCGATGTTATCCCAATTAATTTCACAGCAGTATTTTACCACTCCTTTTTCCGGTAAGCATGCCTTCTTCTACAGCAATTGAGCCATTCACTATCACGTATTTTATTCCCTTTGCAGTTCTGAAAGGTTCTTCAAAGGTGGCTCTGTCTTCTATCTCATTGGGATCAAAAATTACTATGTCTGCGAAGTAGTTTACTCTAATAACACCTCTATCTGCTATTTTAAAGGTCCTTGCAGGAAGAGATGTTATCTTCCTTATCCCTTCCTCAAGACTCACTATCCTCTTTTCTAAGACATATTTTCTTATGAATCTTGGAAAGCTTCCAAAACCTCTTGGATGGGGTTTACCAACAGCGGTAACGCCATTTACACATCTTGCTGAACTATCAGTTCCTATCATCACATAGGGTTTTGAGAGAATTCGCTCTAGATTATCTTCACTCATGCACCAATATATAACTCCTACCTGAAGATTTGAACGAATTAAAAGTTCGCAAATAAAATCGGCTGCCTTTTCAATATGGGTTAATTGACCGATGCTTTTTCCTTCGAAAATTTTGTCATTATTCGAAAAAACATCAGAAATTACGAGGTGTTGCAGAAAATCTGTACCACGCTTTTTTAAGTATCTTTTAATATAGGCTCTTACTTTTAAACTTTTAAGTCTTGCTATAATAGCGTCTTTACTTCCCTCTATAATCCATGAAGGAAGAAAAGCATCAAGATCAGTGGCTGAAGCCACATAGGGATATCGATCTGCAGTTATTTTAATTCCCTCTTTTTGAGCGTTATCAATAATCGATAAGAGAGATTCTATTTTCCACCAGTTTTCCTTTCCAGATGTCTTTAGATGGGAGATATGAACGGGCACTTTTGCCTTTTTACCGATTAAAACAGCCTCTTCAACAGCGGAAAGAAGTCTTTCTCCTTCACTTCTCATGTGAGTTGCATATATGCCTTTTAGAGCACGAAGGCATGAGGCAATCTCTATTAATTCATCTGTATCAGCAAAAATACCGGGTGGATATATTAAGCCTGTTGAAAGTCCTTTAATTTTATAGGAAAATTGTTCCTTGAGAAGTCTTTTCATCTGATTAATCTCTTTTTTTAAAATAGATCTATTATCATATCCACCAACAGAACCCCGTAAATTTCCATGTCCACAAAGAGTGGCAAAATTAACAGTAGGTGATGCCTTCTTTAAAAGTTCCACATATTCATCGATAGTTTTCCAGCCTTTCAAATTAAGAGCTTTTAGTTCGGAGAGTCTTCTTTCGTATACTTCTCCCTGTAAAGGAAAAGCAGAAAGACCACAATTACCGTTTATTTCTGTCGTTATTCCCTGTGTTATTTTCCCTTCCTGTCTTGAGTCAGCTAGTACAGTGAAATCCGAATGAGCATGGGTATCAATAAATCCAGGAGTAAGAATAAACTCCTTTGCATCTATTTCTCTTTTTGCTGAAAAAATTTCTTTGCCAACATAGATAATTCTTTCACCCTTTATGGCTATGTTAGCTTTAAATGGAGATTTTCCCGTGCCATCTATTATGAGAGCATTTTTTATGAATAGGTCCATTTATAATTTTTTTGCCTTATCCTTTTTGTTTTTTCCTTTTTTGCTTTCAGCTCTTACGGGATAATTATCAGTGTATTTTACTGTCTTAATTTTTTCAGACTTAATGAAATAATTGTCAATTCCGTCCACAATTGATTTAGCAATTCTCATTCTATAATCATCATCGGCAAGAAGTCTCTCTTCTTCGGGATTGCTTATATACGAAATTTCAAGCAAACAGGAAGGCATCTCTGCACCGACAAGCACATAAAAAAGTGCTTGTTTGACTCCGTTGTCAGGTCTTAGAAAAGAAGATTTCAAACTACTTGCGATAGAATTATGAATATATCCAGCAAGCCTCACAGATTCATCTCTTTTTGCTTCTCTTTCAAGAGATGCAAGCATAAATCCAAGTTCTCCCTTAAGTTGTTTCATTTTTTTAACGGAAATAGCATTTTCTCTCGCAGCCACTCTTATTGCTTCTTCATCATCTGTCCAGTTAAGAAGATAGGTTTCAATTCCCTTTGCATAGGAATTCGGTGAGGCATTCGCATGGATGGAAATAAAGAGATCGGCCTTTAACCTATTGGCAATTTCAGTCCTTTCATTTAGAGGAATAAAAATATCTTTTTCCCTTGTAAGGATAATTTCATAGTTAGGTTTATTCTTCATTAGCTCTTTTATTTTTAGGGCAACATCAAGAACTACATCTTTTTCCATTAGGCCCGTTGGTCCAATGGCTCCAGGGTCTTTTCCTCCGTGTCCGGGATCAATAACTATTTTTCTTTTGAGAAAATTTTTGGGCTCCTTTGAGATTCGAGGTTCTTTTGATTCTCTACTTTCTAAATCTGAATAAATATCAATAATCAATCGATAGGGATCTTCTAATTGGATTATTTTGAATTCATAATTTGCATTTACAAATTCAAACACTACCCTTACTGTATTTGCATCAAACTGTCCGAGACGAATCTTGCTAACAGCAGACTTATTTAATAAAATTTCTCTTCTTAGTTCCTTATTTAAGGAGGAATTTTTCAGATCAAAAAACAGTCTCTCCGGATTTTTTAGTTGCCCCTTAGAAAATTCTACTATTCCACTTCCTTCTATAACAACTCTTATACCGTTTGCAATCTCATAATATCGAAGATCTTTAATTAAAACCCTTTCTTCCGCAAAAACCCCTTCTAAACTAAGGAGAAGGCAAAGAAAAATTATGAAAAATCTGAACATTACATTATACAGCTACTACTTCTTTAACTTCAGGTATCTCACTCTTAAGTGTCTTTTCAACCCAATTTTTAAGGGTAAGTGTTGCCATTGGGCAGGTTCCACATGCGCCTTTTAATTTGACATAGATAACATTGTCCTTAATATCAACAAGGTCAATGTTGCCTCCATCAGCCATAAGGCCGACTCTAATTTTACCCAACACCTTCTCAACCTTATCTCTTTCAATCATCTAAAACCTCCAACCATGTTTTTAAATAAATTATACCTTATTTTTGAATTTCAAGTGGAATTTTCCAGGATAAAACTCACAAAAGCGAAAATAAACAATTATATTTGCCTATATTTCTTAAAATTCCCAAGATTTTTTATTACATAGAGAGATTTGCTTACA
>CAKZQH010000074.1 GCA_937139565.1 uncultured Nitrospiraceae bacterium
GATAAACAATCCAAGAAACTCCTCTGACCATCAACAACCTCGCAGTAACAAAAGTGCATAAACAAACTTTTTAAAGATCTCCTTCTTAGGATTATCGATACTTCATAGGTTATTTCATTTTTTACCACCTTCACCAATTAAATATGTCTTTTGATACTTGTGAAGCTTTACCTGTAGTAAGTAAATTGTAACATTCGATAATTACAGGAAGAGATTAAGAAACAGGAAACCCTTTTTGATTGAAGTTTGGCTGAAGAGAGACTTTTGATGTTAGTAAAAGACGAAAGAAAAAAACTATTTATATAAGAAACAAATGGGTTTTGAATTCAAATAATAAAGTCACTATCACATTTAAAAGTTTGCTTCCCATAAATCAGAAGACTTTCATAGAAATCTACTTGATCTAATTTTAAATTTGTTGGAAATTTTGACCATTGCAGGCAAATCATGCCTAATTTTTTGACAGCATATTTTCTGTAAATTCTTTTAAATCAAGAAAATTAATTCTGGCATACTGTTTGTTAATAGAATTGTCAAGCACTAAAAAAAGGAGGAAACATGAACCCAAAAACAATAGTTTTTAACATTCTTCGCGATATAAATAAATTTATCATACTAAACATAGGTTCATTTTTATTCCTATTTTCCTTTGTATTGGCAATAGGTGGTTACATAAGCAAAGAAATAGTCTTTGTTATTACTGTATCTGCAATATTTGCCATAGTTATTAACTTTGCTATTGCAAAAATAATAAAAAGAAAAGTTGAAAAAATAATTCAACATTCCTTTGAAAAAGTGGAATCCCAGCTTTACTTTGATGAGCTCACATCTGTCTATAATCGAAAAACAGGCATTAACAGACTGAAAGAAGAGATATCAAGAATAGGTAGAAATAGAAATGCTCTATCAATTGCAATGCTTGATATTGATAACTTTAAGTCAATAAACGATAATTATGGTCATCTTGTCGGAGATAGGGTTTTAACCCATGTAGCATTGAAAATAAAAAATCTTTTGAGAATTAATGACATTGTTACAAGATATGGCGGAGAGGAATTTTTAATAATTCTTCCTGAAACAGATGAGATAAAAGCTTATATGGCTCTTGATAGAGTAAGAGCTGAAATAGCAAAAACTCCTTTAACAATTGGTAAAGACGAACTTCATGTGACAGTGAGCATTGGAATAACAGAATTAGATATAAATGACTCTTACCTTGAAGCTATTGAAAGAGCCGATAAGGCACTTTATCAGGCTAAAAATTCGGGAAAAAATAAAATAGAGATTAATTGTAAATATCCTTCAGAGATTAAGCTGTTGTAAATATATCTACTTTGTTTTTCCAGTAATCCCTAAGCTCCCTTTTGAGTGGAGAAAATTTTTCGAGCAGAGGGTCTTCATTCAAGAGACTTTCTGCTTCTCTTCGCGCAAGTTCGAGAATTTCTCTGTCTCTGAGTAAATCTGCTATCTTTAAATCAGGCATTCCCGATTGCTTGACTCCGAAAAACTCTCCTGGTCCTCTTATATTCATGTCTTCTTCGGCGATTTTAAATCCATCCGAGTGGTTTACAATAGCCTTTAATCTTAACTTAGCTTCTTCAGTCAACTTATAGGGAATCAGTATGCATTTAGATGGTCTCTGTCCTCTTCCTACCCTTCCCCGAAGTTGATGTAACTGGGCAAGACCAAATCTCTCTGCATGGGTAATTATCATTAATGTGGCATTAGGCACATCCACGCCCACTTCAATTACTGTGGTGGCTACGAGTATTTTTAGTTCTCCATTTCTAAACTCTTTCATAATTTCTTCCCTTTGCTTTGTTGGCATTCTACCGTGAATAAGTCCAATTTTATAGTTAGGGAAAATTTTTTTTAATGCTTCATAACCATTGGTAGCTGATTTCAAATCCAAAACCTCTGATTCTTCTATGAGAGGATAAACAATATAAACCTGCCCACCAGAAATAATTTCCTCTTCTATCATTTTATAAATAATTCTCTTGTTATCTGGATTAACGATTTTAGTCACAATAGGCTTTCTTCCTGCAGGTAATTCATCAAGAACAGAACAATCAAGATCTCCATACAGAGTAAGAGCCATTGTTCGGGGTATAGGTGTGGCAGTCATTACTAAAGTATCGGGATTTAAGCCTTTCTTTTTAAGTAAACTTCTTTGAATAACGCCAAATCTATGTTGCTCATCTATCACTATTAGACCTAAATTTTTAAAATGGATATTCTCTTGAATAAGTGCATGGGTACCAACTACTATATCTGCGTCTCCACAGGCAATAAGGTTTCCATACTTATTATAAGCAGAAGTAAGTATTACCACATTAACTGATAGACCTTTAAGGAGCCTTGAAATATTCAAAAAATGCTGCTCAGCAAGTATTTCTGTTGGCGCCATCAAAGCAGCCTGATAGCCACATTCAACTGCAGAAAGCATGGCAGCAAGAGCAACCACTGTTTTTCCAGAGCCCACATCTCCTTGCAGAAGTCTATTCATAGGAACAGGTCTTTTCATGTCCTCAAGTATTTCACCGATAACTCGATTTTGAGCTTCCGTAAGTTTAAAAGGAAGTTTATTGAAAAACTCTTTTAATAAAATACCTGAGGGATTAAAGGATATACCCTTTTCCATTAATCTGTTTTCCCGAATAAGAAGAATTCCAAGTTGCATGAGAAAAAGTTCATCGAATATTAATCGCCTGTGAAATAATGATCTCCATTCATTAAGGATTTTAATATCTAAATCAGCAGGAGGAAAATGAACAAATTTAATAGCCTCTTTAAGAACAGGAAATTCTAATTTATTTAATAATTTTTCTGGAAGATAATCTTTAATAAAAGGCAAAGCATATTCCATAGCTACCTGAACAATGGACAACATCTGTTTCTGTGAAATCCCCTCTGTCAAACGATATATGGGTAGTATGGATTGATTGTTTGGTCCTGAGCTATTTTCTAAAATCTCATAGTCTGGATTTAGAATTTCAAAGTTTATTCCTCTATAATCAAGCTGTACTTTACCGAAAATCTTTATTTTTTCTTTTTCCTTGAAGTATTTTTTAAGATAAAGTTGATTAAACCACTTTGCCTTTATAAAGCCTGTTCCATCAGAAATCACGACCTCTAAAATAGAAAGGTTTGCCTTTGGTTTTAGTTCATTTATTTGAAATATTTTCCCTTCAATACTAACCGTATCACCGGGCTTTAAGTCTACGATTTTTTTCCTGTTTCTTCTATCTTCGTATTGGGAAGGTAAATAGTAGAGGATATCTTTAACTGAAAAAATTCCTAACTTTTGTAAAGCCTTTGCCCGTGCAGGACCTACTCCTTTTAGATACTGCACAGGCAGAGTTAATCCATTTGCACTCATGAGGTATTATCATTCTAATTGGAAGATGTTTCTTTTAGAAATTTCTCAGCTTCCTTGATTTTCATCTGAGCATATTCTGATTCACTTAAAACATCAATGCTCCATCCTGTAAGCCGAGAGGCTAACCTGACATTTTGCCCTTTCTTCCCTATGGCAAGAGAGAGTTGATCGTTCTCTACAACAACCACCGCAGTTTTTTCAGCCTCATTTATTCCTACTTTTAGAACTGTAGCTGGAGTGAGAGCTTTGGCAATAAAAAGGCTCATATCATCGCTATAAGGAATAATATCAATTCGCTCACCCTTTAATTCTCTTACCACTGCTTGAACTCTCGTTCCTTTCATTCCTACGCATGCACCAACTGGATCAACAGAAGAATCCTTTGAAGTCACCGAAATCTTTGTCCTTTCGCCTGGATCCCGAGCTATACCCTTTATCTCCACAATACCATCCTGAATCTCAGGTACTTCAATAGCAAATAAACCTTTTACAAAATTAGGATGTGTTCTTGAAAGTTTAATTATAGGTTCTCTTGATGTCTGTTTAACTTCAACTATATAAGCCTTTATTATATCACCTCTTTTCAAATTGTCCTGAGGTAAAAGTTCCTTCTCTGATAATATAGCCTCTGCATTACCAACAAGAATAAAGATGTTCCCTTTTTCCTTTCTGAGTACTGTTCCACTTACAACTAACCCCACCTTATCCTTAAATTCGTCATAAATTAAAGATCTTTCAATTTCCTTTATTTTCTGAAAGAGTACATGCTTTGCTGTCTGTACAGCAATTCGACCAAAATCCTGAATTGATAAAGGCACTTCAACAGTATCTCCAATTCCCTTATCAACGTACTTTTGTTTAACCTCTTCAATGGAAATCTCTGCGCATGGATCGCTGACATTTTCCACAACTTTTTTGATTTCGAAGATATTAATATCAAAGCTTTGAGGATCTATTTTTATCTTAATGGATGATTTATTCCCGTATTTCTTTCTTATTGCTGAAATCAAAGCTGTTTCAAGAAGTTCAATAACTGCTTCCTTGGTAATTCCCTTTTCTCTCATTATTTGTTCAACAAAAAACTTTAGTTCCTTTCCCATTTCACTACCCTATATTAATTTGTGCTTTTAATATTTTTTCGAAGGGAATAAATAAAAGCTCTCCCTTCTCCTTTTTTTTAGCTCCTTTAACTCCCTCTTGACTAACCTCTATTCTCACCCAATCATCTCCCACATCTACAACCTTTCCCATAAAAAATGTTCTGCCTGCTATTTTTTCAGTTGTTGTAATCTTAACTGCGCGACCTAAATTTCTTAAAAAATCCCTTTTAACCTTCAATGGTCTATCCGCTCCTGGAGAAGATACCTCAAGTGTATAAGAACATTTTATAGGATCTTCCACATCTAAAATAGCTTCAAATGCTCTTGAAAAGTTCTCACAATCTCTTATCGTTACGCCCTCTTCTTTATCAATAAATACTCTCAAAATCAAACCTTTTCCACCAGGATGTATTTCAACTTCAAGAAGTTCTACTCCTTCTTGCTCACTAATTTCTTGGGCATATTTGTGTAATAAATCTCTTAATTCTTTAATATTCATGCTATCACCCATATTGCTTTCAAAATAAAAGAGTGGGCAACCCCACTCTTACTTAAAAGTTTAACATTTTTAAAATTTTTTAGGCAACACTTGAAAAATTTCCAAGTGTTGCCCATTTAGTAAGATTGAAACTATTTTTTCTCAGGCTTTTTGTCGGCTGGTGCCTCAGGTGCTTTTGGTGCCTCAGGTGCTTTTGGTGCCTCAGGAGCCTTTGGTGCTTCAGGAGCCTTTGGTGCCTCAGGAGCTGGTGCTGGAGCTGGTGCTGGTGCTGGTGCCTCAGGCTTCTTTGGTTCCTCAGCCTTTTTGCATCCTAAAGCAAAGCTAAAGGATACCATAAGGATTAATGAAAGTACTAATGCTAAGATTTTCTTCATCTTACTTATTCACCTCCTTTCGTGATGAATTTTACTGCCAAAAACTGATTACCCCTTTGACTTTTATTTTTTACCATCGAATATATTATTTTGTCAACTATCTTTTTATCCTTATTTTACAACTACTCTATGACCAGTAAGGTTAATTATCAGCACAACTAAAGCAATAATAACAAGTGCAAGAACGATTGCCAAGCCAGCATCTCCAGCAACCTTCATCTCGTCAATCTTTAATGCTATTTGATGGAGTGTTTGAGCATCAAGATTGTTTAGTCTGTCCATTATTTCCTTTTCTGAATAACCGAAATCCTTCAATCTTTGTGACACTATCTTCATTTCGAGAAATTTCTGCACCTTTTCAATATCCTCAGTCTTGCTATTAAGGGTAACCTCTGATGGAATCATCACTGCACCTGCTGATTGCACAAAACCAATTACTAAAACTGCTAAAATTAAATAAAGAGAAAGCACTTTTTTAAACACTCAGCACCTCCTATTTTTTGCTAACTGTCAAAAAATGACAGCTCTAAAATTTTATTTAAAACTACTATCATTTTTCAACCCTCTCTTCTTTC
>CAKZQH010000075.1 GCA_937139565.1 uncultured Nitrospiraceae bacterium
TCGAATGTTTTTAATCCCGAGGTATAGCAGGGTAGTTAGAATTGCTACAGCCTTCTGTTCATACCAAGAGAGAATAAGAGATAGAGGAAGTTCATTAACATTTACATTGAATGCTTTGCTTAGGGCAAGGGCTATCTGAATTGCTGAATAAGCATCATTACACTGTCCTACATCAAGCAGTCTTGGTATTCCTTCAATACTGCCAAGGTCTTTGTCAAAGAATCTAAATTTTCCGCAGGCAAGGGTAAGAATTAATGTATCCTTGGGTGCCTTTTCAACGAATTCTGTATAATAGGATCTACCAGGCCTTGCACCATCACAACCTCCTACGAGAAAAAAGTGCTTGATTTTACCGCTTTTTACGAGTTCAATCACCTTGTCTGCTACGGAAAGTACCGTATTTCTTGCAAATCCGACAAGAACCTTTTTCCCCTCGTAGTCTTCCTGAAAACCTGGAAGGTCCAAGGCTTTCTCAATCACAGGAGTAAAATCTTTATCTCTAATGTGTTTAAGCCCTGAATACCCAACAACTCCTGTAGTAAAGATTCTTTCTCTGTAGGCCTCACTCGGTCTCATAAGGCAGTTTGTGGTCATCAAAATGGAGCCTGGAAACTGGGCAAATTCCCTTTGTTGATTTTGCCAGGCAGTGCCATAGTGTCCATAGAAGTGTTTGTATTTTTTGAGTTCTGGATAACCATGGCAGGGAAGCATCTCTCCATGGGTGTATATGTAAATTCCCTTACCCTCTGTCTGAATGAGAAGAAGCTCAAGATCCCGAAGATCATGTCCTGACACTAATATTGCTTTGCCTTTCTTATGTCCAAGGGGAACCTCAGTAGGAACAGGATGGCCATATTTATTAGTGTGAGCTTCATCAAGTATCTCCATAGCTCTGAGATTTGCCTCACCAGCCTTTAGAACTTTGTCTAACCAGAAACTCAAATCATTTTCTCTGGGATATGCATCCAGAGTATCGTATATGAAAGAGTATATAGAGTTGTCTTTTCTCCCAAGAATCGCAGCATGATCGGTGTATGCAGCAATACCACGAATTGCATAAAGGGTTATCTCTTTAAGTGATTGAACATCAGGGTCTGAACTACCTTGAAATAGCTTCTTACTTATATTATCTCCTTGTTCCTTAAAATCCTCTTCATCCTTAGAGGGAAAAAACGTTGATGCTTCATTTTCATCTACAGTTAATCTCTTTTTAAGTTCTTCCCTAATGCTTACCGATTCATCGATGAAAGCTTTTATTGCATCACTGTCAAAATTAACATTTGTTAGAGTAGAAAACAGAGCTTCAACAACAAATCTATTAACCTTTTCCTGAATGGTGCCTTCCAAAAGAGCTTTTTTTGCATAGGGTGCAAGTCCCATTAACGACCAGGTAAGACAGTCCTGAGCTCTTGCAGTAGTTTCCTCCTTTCCACATACACCAATCTTGGTGCATGCTGAGTGATTTGCTGTTTGTTCACATTGTCTACAATACATGACATACCTCCTTTTGTTTTATTTTTCCCTGAATTGTTATTACTTCCTCCCTTAGAGGAACCAATGCATCAGCATCCTCCATGGCCTTTCTCACAATGTGGACAATTCCACTACAACACGGAACTTCCATCCTCAATACGGTTACAGAATTTATTCGATGAGTTTTGAATATTTGTAAAAGCTTCTCATAATAGAGTTCCGCATCATCAAGTTTTGGACATCCAATAAGAGTAACTCTACCTCTCATAAACTCTGGATGAATCGATGCATAAGCAAAGGCAGTGCAGTCTGCAGCCACTAAAAGGTCTGAATTGGAGAAGAATTTTGCTCCTGGATTCATGAGCTTCATCTGAATTGGCCAGTTTTTAAGCTCACTTTCATCCCTGGAGATTGCTTTCATGGAAAGAGGTCTTTTAATCTCTAATTCCTTAGCACCAGGACAGTTGCAAACACTTTTTAATCGACTGAGTCTTTCCTTTACTGCCTCTTCGTTGAATGGTTTTGCTTCAACCTCAACAATCTCAATAGCTTTTTCAGGACATGCAGGAAGACAGGCTCCGAGTCCATCACAGTATTCATCACTTACAAGTCTTGCTTTGCCATCCACAATTTCAATTGCTCTTTCATGGCATGCCTCTACACAGATCCCACAGCCTGTGCATTTTTCTTCGTTGATTTTTATTATTCTTCGTCTCATAACTACACCTCTTCTGGATTTTATATTTTTATTTATTGTATGGAGTTTTTTGGCTTAAAAAGTATGACGGCGATCATATTTTAAAGAGGAGCAGAAAGGTTTTTAAGAAAATAAAATATTTATAATATAATTCTGCCATCGGAGATTCTTATTATTCTTTGAGCCCTTGATGCAACTTCCATGTCATGAGTAACAACTATTACTGTTACACCTTCATAGTTTATCTTAAGCAATAACTCAAGAACCCTCTCTGTGTTTTCACTGTCGAGGTTTCCTGTAGGCTCATCAGCAAGGACGAGTTCTGGATTATTTGCAAGAGCTCTTGCAATGGCTACCCTTTGCATCTCTCCTCCGCTTAGCTGTTCAGGAGAGTTTTTCCACTTTTCAGAAAGATGGACAAATTTCAGAAGTTGAAATATCCTTTCCTTATCTATTTTTCTTCTATGGAAAAACTGAGGAAGAGCAATATTTTCGAAAACTGAAAGCTTTGGTATGAGATGGAACTGCTGAAAGATGAAACCTATCTTTTCTCTTCTTATTTTTGAAAGATTTGAATCTCCAAGACTTGAGACATCAATACCATTAAAATATAAATTACCGCCAGAGGCTTTATCCACAAGTCCGAGAATTTGAAGAAGGGTTGTCTTTCCAGAACCAGATTTTCCGGTAATAGCTATAAATTCTCCCCTACTAATTTCAAGATTTATCTCCCTTAGAGCATGAACGATCTCTGAGCCTCTTGTGTAGTATTTGTTTATTTTTTTAAGAAGAATCATCAGGACTTTATGGCTTCAACAGGAGTAATTTTCGATGCCAGATATGCTGGATAGAATCCTGTCAAAATTCCTATAAATAACGATGCCATTACGCATGCTATAGCGAGGACTGGATCGAACTCTATTATTCTGCTAGAAGGGGTGTAAGGAAAAATACTCTTGAGAACCTCCTCGATAAAATTTCCTCCAATACTTGAGATAAAAACGCCAATAAAGGCTCCTGAGGTAAGAACAAGAACAGCCTCGTAAACAACAATTCTGAAAATATCAAATCTTGAAGCTCCAACTGCCCTCATCATGCCAAATTCCTTAATTCTCTCTAAAACGGACATAAGGACTGCATTAACGATTCCCATTATGCTTACAATCAGTGCTATTATAGATATTGATATTCCAACTATCTGAGCAGATCTCCCCACATTTGATATACTCACAAGGACCTGATTCATTGTAACAATCTGGATACCAGGAATTCTTTCTGACAGTTCATCTACAGTACTGTTTATATTCCTTGCATCTTTAACTTTTACAGCAATGGCTGTTATCTCATCCTGCTTTTTAAGTATCCTCTTAGCACTCTGAATTGACATGTATATAAATGCATCTTCCTGAGTTCCAGTTTTATCAAGGATTGCTGTAACCCTGAAGGAATCATCTCTCCCTTCAAATTTAATCTTATCACCAAGATTTACTCCATCATGTTTTGCGATATCATATCCAACGGCGATTTCATTTTCATTTCTTGGAAAAGAGCCCTTGTATTTCCAGTTTGGTTTTATGCTCTTTAGCTGTGAAAGGTCGATACCATATATTAGTCTAATGTTTTTTTTCTCTGAAATTGGATGCTGAAAAACTATTATTGGGATTGATATATCAATTTTGGGATTATCCTTTACTTCTTCTACCAAAGATTCTTTGAGATACTTTGGCACAATTCCTCCATGAAGAATAAGAGATGCCACTTCATGGGGACATCCCGTTGGAACAACCATGAAGTGAATGCCAGCTCCTTCAATTTCTTTTTTAAGTGATCTTTCAAATCCTATGTTGAAGGAAAATATGGAAAAAAACACGGAGACTGAAATTGCCACAGCTATAACTGTAAGGAGTGCCCTTGTACGGTGTCGTTTAAGGTTCTGGAAAGCGAGTGTAAAAAAATTCATTACCTTATCTCCACACCAGAGGCTTCAATAATTATGTTTTCCTCCCTTTTTACTACAGTACCAGTCACAAGAGCTTTTTTACCTGTTTTGGGAGGAATGGTAAAACCTTCTTTTGAAAGGTCGATGTAAATTATTCCCGTATCATCTTTTAGGAAAAACCAACAGCCTGCTGCCTGACATTGAGTTACTATAACACCTTCCAAATTCAACTTTTTACCCACATAAGATGGATCAACAATGGCATCCCTGATGGATATCTTCTTGAGATTTCTGTCTACTTCTTTACCGTATTTTTCAGTTGTGCATGCTGAGAGAAAAAGTAAAATCAAGATAATTAAAAATTTCCTGACCATAACCTTACCCCTATTTCTTGAAATTTTAACATCATATAGATATTCTAATCCATCTGTCCTTTAATTTTTTTTAATTTTGAATAGACTTCACAATAGATTAAGTACTCAGGCAGATTTCATCCCCCTTTATTATAAGCAAAGCCCAAAAAAGAGTGGATCAGATAAATTGAAAATAATGTGAACGACAAAGAAGATAGCCTTTTTTTTCTACAAGAATATGGCAGGATCGAACCTATGAGCCCAGATGGGTGATGGAAGTATTTTTCTCATTGTTTCAATTCTTTCCACGATATGCTCAAGTCGGGATAATTCAGTGAATCCAATATTCTATTGCAAAAGATGAACATTTCCTATCTTTACTTTTTTAAGCCCCTCTTCATGGGCAACTTGGAGACATTTTTCTGCTAAAGTTCTATTTGTAAGAGGTATATCTGACATAAAAAAGTGCGGATAAAATGCAAGTAGAGTAAAAGGTATTTAGGGATTTAAAGAGGCAATAAACTTTGAAATGTTTCTTACTTCATCTTCATCAATGTATCCTGACACAAGGAGAGTGCTTGCAACTAAAAGAGGAGGCTGTCTTCTTTTATTAAAATTTTCTGCAACTCTTGCAAAATTTTCTAATGTTCTTTTGTTTGTTACACCTGTTAAAACTTTGTGTAAATTTTCATCCCATGCTTTTAAATCAAACTTAATGCAACCTCCTGAATCCGTAGAGAGTGTTATTATTTCATCTAGCAAATTTTTATTCATAGTACCATTTGTCTCCCAGCATATCCGAAGTATTCGACCCTTCTTATTTTTGAGAGCAATTTTGGATGATTTAATAGCAAAGGGTAACTGTGTTGATGGATCACCGCCAAAATAGCATATGCAGGAAGTTGTCTCATCTACTATTTGAGAGAATTCATAAGTTGTGATCTCTTCAGGATGGAATGTTTTTTTTCGAAAATGCCAATTTTGACAGTAAAGACAGTTGAATGAGCAAGCATGAAAGAATACAGCAAGATTTTTATATCCGTATTCAGCTCCTTGAGTATAGGCAAATTCTGGATAACCTGCTCCTGTACCTGCAGCACATACCCAATCTGCAACACAATTTGTTGGCAATGGATCATAATACCATGAAAGATTTCCCTTTTCTGATGATCCACCAATAAGTTTACCTTCTTCATTTCTTCTTATTCCGCAGTATCCAACTGCTTGGGGCGGAATTCTACATTCATTTACGCATATTTTACAGGAAATGCCATCGGGATCTTTTGGAGGTTGTTCAGGTAATTCAAAGAATTTTCTGCTTTTTACATGAGCTTTCATTGCAATTTGAAGAGCATCATCAGCTTTTTCACGAATACATTTAAGGCATACAGCTATTTCCTTTGAAATAAATTTTGAGGCACTGTTACATAATTTACAAATTCCCATTAGCACTACCTCATCTATATCACTATTATAATTTTTCTGTCAATGCCTTGGCATTCCTTGCAGATAATTACTTCAAAATGTATTTAATACTCTTGATTGACTAAAGAGAACTTTTAACTACGATCAAATTAAACCTTAAAATCTATCAACCTTAAAGACCTCCGAAGGTGTTTGATCATTAAGAATGCTGTTAGGTCTGTCTGATCGATGAATAGTTTATGATAAGGTTTTTTCTTCAAAAATTTTAAACCTTTTGGCGTTATTAGATGACATATTTTTGAATCGGTATTTCCACAGTTAATCATATTAATGAACAAGTGGGAAGCTCATTTGCGAATTTACAATTAAAAGCTTAATGATGACCATTGACGTCCTGAAATTAATTTAATATACTTAATTAGCCAATTAATCATTAGGAGGTCTAAGATGTTTAAACTAAACAAACAAATTAATAAGTGTCGAAAGTCATTTATTATCTTTGTGATGTTCTTTTTTGCTTTAACATCGACAAGCACAACACTTGCTCAGGATAAAATACCCACTCTTCCAACCTATTGGTGCGTAAAAGTAGAAGATATTATATCACCACAGTCTCCAATGCAAGGTTCAAAATTCACTGTAGGCGTTGTTTTGAAATTTACATCTCAGGTTCGCATTGTTGGATCGCCTGGTCCTAGTTCAATAAAGTGCAACTGCCCAATAAAAGGACCTTATGGCACTGTTTCACTTAGACTTATTGGAGTAAAGTATAGCCCTACTGAGACTAATCTTCTTGAGTATTATGGTCCTACTCCTGCCTTTCCTCCCTATGATTATTCAGGTTTTCCAGTTATTGGAGTAATCGTTACTGAGGCTGACTTTAAGAGAGGAAAAAAAGAAGTTTGGGGTTGGGCAACAAAAGAGCCGTTACAATGCAGGGATTTTGAGATTTATGCATCTTTGGCTGTTTACAAAGAGGGTGTGCCAAGGACCAAAGAGAATGAGTGCCATCCCCATGTGGATTTCAAAAAGCAGTTTAAACCAATTTGTCTTAATGTTCCAAAAGGTTAGTGGTAGCATTTAATCTTTAGTAGTCGCAGGATAAAGTAAGGGGAAGTTTTAAAACATTCAAGGTTACAAAAAGGGAATTTGGCATAATTCAAAGGTTATAGCACAGGGCCATGGAGTGAGTACTTTTGTTCATCTTTCAAAGTTTTCTTCTTTTATTTTCAGAAGAGAGGAATATTTTATACCCTTGTGGCTTATCATATTAATAATTTGCTAAAATCTTTCATGCTCGAAAAAATCGGAGTTTTAAAAAATCTCAAACCAGAAGATCTCAAATTTCTTGAAATGGAGATGAAAACTGAAAAATATAAAAAGGGAGAGGCTATTTTCTACGAAAACAGCAAGGCGGATTGGTTTCATGTTTTATTTGAAGGAAGAGTTAAGATTTCTAAAACATATCCAGATGGTAAAGAGATAACCCTTGAAATTGTTGATGCACCTGATTTTTTCGGAGCTCTTGCAATTTTAAAAAATATTCCCTATCCTGCAACATCAAGAGCAATGGAAAATAGTTTAATAGGCAAAATTCCTGCGTCCTCATTTTTTTCTGTGGTAAAGAAGTATCCAGATTTGGAAAAAGAAATACTTGACCATGTAACTATGAGGCTTAAGGCAGGTATGGATGTTCTGAAATCAATATTATTAGATGATGTGACAAAAAGGGTTATATCTCAACTTATGAGACTTGCAAAAAGATATGGAAAAAAGAGTGAAGAAGGACTACTTATTGAACTTAAATTAACCCGTGAGGATATTGCTGAACTTGCAGGTACGACTGTTGAGACAGCTATAAGAGTCATGAGTCGACTTAAAAAAGAGGGTTTAATTGAAGAGAGGGAGAGGAAAATTTTAATAAAGAAAATGCCAAATTTTAAGATCTAAAATAGCTTTTAGTTGGAGAATATTTGAAAGAGTCCAATCCAATAACAACTGCTGTTGAGATTAAAGACATGGAAACATCTAAGAGAATTCTTTGTCAAATGAAGGATCTCGAAGTGACGACCGACTTCATCATAAAAAACTCAAAAACCTTTGTAAATCAATAATTTATCATTTACAGATTAGTCTAAATGCCCTCTAAGCTATTTTTAAACCATCCGATTTTCCTCTAGCTGTCGATATTTTCCTCCTCCCGTGTTATCTCATTTGCGAATCTGATCATCTCTCTTCTTTCCGCTCTATTCTTGCAATTAGAACCTCTCCCCTCTTATGTCATTGCGAGAAGCTTTAGCTCCGAAGGGATCTCGTCGTTGCTTCTTCGTAAACTTTACTTAGAGACTGCTTCGGGCCCTACGGATTCTCGCAGTGACGACACGGAAGTCCCAGAGACTGCCACGGCCACTTCGTGGCCTCGCAGTGACACCCTTTTCTGTCATTGCGAGGAGCGCAAGCGACGAAGCAATCTCCAAACCGCTCGCCTTACTTAGAGACTGCTTCGCCTCATCGAGAGGCTCGCAGAGACAAAATGCATACGCTATGTTCTCAAAGATCCCTTTCCTGCCTTTATTCTCTCCCTCATAGGTCAATCTATCCTTTACCAATCTTAATAGAACCATGTATTTTGTTAATCGTGATACCCTCATAGCATAAAGATTATGTGTAGAATACAATGGATTAAAACCAGAAATCAACAGAGATAATATTCATCTATTGATTCAAGTTTTACAGGTAAAGATTTTTGATATTAGTAAACAAAGAAAGAGAGAAATTGGCTTTGAAAAGCGTAAAAGTCATCAGACTACATTAGGTGGGAAAGGAAAATATGAGTCCCTGAAATATTTAGTTTTTTGAATAAAATATGCTCTAAATTGATGAAGTCGGGCTAAAAAATATACACTACAGGACAACATATTGACAAATTAGGAAAAACTTATTCTTTGTTATGTAGTGTATAAAAGTTAGGGTAAAGTTAAGACCCAACTTCATCACAAAAACTAAAAAATCCCTTATAAATCAATGAGACATACTTTTTAAATTAGTCTACAGCCTTCTGGGCATTCTCATAACTACTAAATGCCTTCACATCAAGTCCTAATAACTTAAGTAGCCTCCTATGTTCGTTGTTTATTTTGCTCATAAGCACCACTTTTTTCCCATCTATCTGAAACCTCCCTATCCCTATATCGTGAAACTCATCTATGCATCTACTAAAGCTATTTCCCTTTTCTTCATCTAACCATCCACTCTCCTTTAATTCATCCCTCAACTTTGTCGCTACTGTCTGGGCTATTATGCACAAAGGGAGTTAGAATAATATTGTGTCTAATATAGAACAGATAAAGGAGGAGGAATTAAAATGGATCAGCAGACATTTGAAAGGATCAAAGACAAAGCAATTGAATCGATGCTGAAAAAATACTTCAATGACAACCTTAAGGCAGATGAAAAAGTAGCGATGCGCAGCTTCCTGGAAGAACTAATTAATGAAATCATGAAGGGTGAACGTAACATATTCCTTGAAAAAACCACCAACAACAAAGGTAACGGTTACTATCCAAGGGAATTGACAACAGGCTCATGGAGATTAAACATCAACGTTCCTCGGGACAGAAACGGACAGTTTCGTCCTCATGTTTTGCCTCAACCTTATAAGAGAGTTGATGAGAGCTATGTAGATTTATTGATGAGTCT
>CAKZQH010000076.1 GCA_937139565.1 uncultured Nitrospiraceae bacterium
ATTAAGGGAGGCTTGTTATGGATATGCTTCTTTATAAGATTGCTTTAGCTGGATATATGCATGATATTGGAAAATTTGCTGAGAGGGCAAAAGCTGCAAAGGATGAGTCAAGTGGCTTGTCTGTAGATGATACCTATTTAGAAAACAATAGAATGCTCTATCAACCTTACTATAAAAACAGATTTACCCACGCCCATGCTCTGTTTACAGCTTATTTCATAGAAAAATTTGGGAAATATCTCCCCTCATGTCTTTTTAAGTCCACATCTGATGCGGACTCTTTTATTAATCTTTCTGCAAAGCATCACAGACCAGAAAGCCCCCTTCAATGGATAGTGGCTGTTGCAGATAGAGTAAGCAGTGGTTTTGATAGAACGACCCTTGAGGTATATGATGAAATAGAGAGGGACTACAGGGATGTAAGACTGATTCCTATATTTGAAAGCATTAATCTTGAGGGTAATTGGAAACAGTCCCTTAGTGATTATAAATTTAGATACCCAATGAAAAAAATTTCTCCTAAAACTATCTTCCCAACCACTACACTTGCTGAGGGGGATTACAAAGAGATTTTCACAGAATTTATAAATGAATTAAAAAACCTCAAACATAAGGAGGAAGATATTCAATTATGGTTTGAAAATTTCGATAGCCTTTGCATGCTGTATTTGAGCCATATTCCAAGCTCAACTTTAAAAACTGAACTTCCTGACATCTCTCTTTATGACCATATGAGAGTGACCTCTGCACTTTCAGTTGCACTTTATAAATATCATAAGGAAACAGACACTATTACAGAAAAGGAAATTAAGGATTATGAAACCAAAAAGTTTCTTCTACTTACAGGTGATTTTTATGGAATTCAGGACTTCATATTTTCTGCTGGAGGAAGCACTTCAAAGGCATCAGCTAAAATTCTAAGAGGTCGTTCATTTTATGTTTCTTTGCTAATTGAGCTTGCCTCGGATATGCTTTGTAGAGTCTTAGGCCTTCCTTTTATTTCATCAATTTACAATGCTGCAGGAAAGTTCACACTGATCTTGCCTAACACAGATAATGTCAAAAAAGAAGTTGAAACTATTGAGAAAAAGATAAATGATTGGCTAATTGAAAAGTTTTATGGGACAGTTTCTATTGGTTTTGCTACAGTGAGCGCATCTTGTGAAGATTTTGTAGGAGGAAAATTTATAAACCTAAGTGATGCGATGGCAAAGGAGCTTGAGAAAAGAAAATATTCAAAGTTCCATATAAATAGATATAGTGGAGTTGTCTCTTCCTATCTCGATTCCTTTAATAACGAACTTGGTATTTGTAGATTCTGTGGAATACGACCTGCAAATATGCAAAGAGAATTTGCAGATGAGCATATCTCCTCGTGTTCCATTTGTAGAGATCAAATTTTTATTGGCGAAAATCTTGTAAAAAAAGACACCATTGCTGTGATAAAGAAGGATGCAAATATAACTGAGAGAGAAACAACCCTTGAGCCAATTTTTGAAGACTACAAAGTTAGCTTCTCCATGAATCATGTTAAAGAGCTTATAAAAGATGGAAAACTTCTTAGACTATGGCATATCGGAGAAATTGGATCGAAGGGAATTTCAATAAAATTTTTAAAAGCCTATGTTCCTGTTTATGAAGAAAGTGATCTTAAAGAGGAGAATATTGATAGAATTCTCGCTGGAAAGAAATCTGACAAGCTCAAAAATGAACTTTTTGATAGCCTTGAAGCTGGCATACCAAAGACCTTTAGCTATCTCGCTAAGATGGCATTGGAAAAGAGCGGTGATGATTTTACAGGAATAGAGGCATTAGGAGTGCTTAAAGCAGATGTGGATAATTTAGGCGCAATTTTTTCATGTGGACTTCGTGAAGATCAAATTACTATTTCACGAATTGCCACAATGAGCAGACAGCTAAACAACTTCTTTGTACTTTATTTGCCTTATCTTTTGAAAAAAGAGGAAAGATTCAAAGATATTTATACTGTCTTTGCAGGTGGTGATGATCTTCTGATGATAGGCCCATGGAACCGAATTATAGAATTTGTAGGATTTATATCTGAAAAGTTCAAAGAATATGTTTGCTACAATCCAGCTCTTACAATCTCTGCTGGAATAAGCATCCATAAGCCAAATACTCCTGTTCCTGTATTTGAAAAAAGCTCTGAAGAAGCACTCAGGCAATCAAAGAGAGTTAAAAATGCAGTAACTGTATTCAATGAAACAGTTTCCTGGGATAAATTTAAAGAGCTTGAAGAGATTAGGGAGACAATTGAGCAATGGTTCAGAGAAGAGTTTATAAATAAAGCAATGCTTTACAGAGTTAATGAAATAACCCATCTGAGAAAGAGAGAGATTGAATTGCTCAGGTCTGAAAAAATCTCTTACAAAGATATGAACAGTCTCATGTGGTATGCCTTGCTGTATTACACATCCATAAGAAATATAGCAAAAAAGTTAAAAGGTGAACAGAGGCAAAACAAAGTAGAGGAGCTGTTAGTTAAATTTACAAATTGGATTAAAAGTTATTCAGGAGCCTTCAAGATACCACTCTGGCAAATAATTTACAAAAACAGAAAATAAGGGAGGTTTTTATGCAGATTAATTTTTGGAAGGAGAAGGAGAGAGAACTAATTAATCCAGAGCTTTTCTCAAGCATTGCACAAAGGTTTGCTCAGGATGTTGCAAGGGATGATTCAGGAGAAGATGCACCCTCTCAAATCAGAAAGTTTTATGATGAAGTTCTAAGATACCAGAGCATGATTAAAAGTGACGAAGACTTTCAAAAACTTCTTCCATTCATCAAGATGCTTAATGCAAAAATTGCTTATTCAAGTGCACGAAAGAGTATGGGAAAAAATCTCATATCCAAAACCTTTAAGGATTTCCTAAGTAGCTCAATCAATACAATAAAGGACAGAAAGGACTTTGAAGTATTTGTAAATTTTTTTGAGGCATTCATGGGATTTTACAAGTTTGAAGACGAAAAAAAACGCCAAGAGAGAAATGAAGAAAGGAGGAGAAGATAAAAATGGTTGGAGCATTAAAAGAAATAAAAAAAATTGAGGGTAAAATAAGGCTCTTAACAGGATTACATATTGGCTCTGGTAATATGGAAATGAGAATAGGTGGAACAGACAATCCAGTTATTAAACATCCTTACACCCTTGAACCATATATTCCCGGTTCATCTCTCAAAGGCAAGATTCGCTCACTGATAGAGTTAAGAAGTGGATTAATGGCTATTACAGATGGCGAACCTCTCTCAATAAAGCATCTTGATGAGATCACACATAAAATGCCCAGCAAAAAGGAAGAAGCTGAGGCCATATTAAAAGTCTTCGGAACTGGCGGTGATGTAAGAAGTGAAGAGAGACTCACACTCGGACCTACAAGAGTCTCATTCGCTGACTCTTTCCTTGAAAGTGAATGGAAGAAGGAAGCGGAGAAAAATCGTTGGCTATATACTGAGACAAAAGTAGAAAACCTTGTAAATAGGATTCGTGGTGGAGCAGAGCATCCAAGACACACAGAGCGAGTTCCGTCAGGCGTGTGTTTTTCCTTTCTGGTTACATTTAAAGTCTTTACAGACGATGATGAAGGACTCTTTAATCTACTACTTCAGGGACTTAAGCTTCTTGAAATGGATTGTCTTGGAGGAAATGGCAGTAGAGGTTATGGAAAAATCAGATTTGAGGATTTAAAAATTAACGGAGAAGTGTTTGATCTTTCAAAGGTAAATCCCTTTATAAATAAAACCAATTAAGCAGGTATGAAAAATGAAAGTCTATGAAGTTAGAATAAAACCACTCTCAGGTTTTGGAACCCCGCCAAAGGGAGACACGTTATTTGGCACTATTTGCTGGCAAATTCAACATGGAGCCTATGAGGGATTATCCCTCGAAGAGATTCTATCAGATTATGAGCACAATCCATTTATAGTAATTTCATCTTTTTTATTGGCTAAGGATAACACTTACATTTTCAAGCGACCGTCACTACCTATCTATATGTTATTTCCTCAGCAGGGCACAAGATGTGAGATGATTATGAAGAGAAAGGAGATAAAAAACAAAAGATGGCTTGTTTTGAAAAAAGGCGAGAGAATTCATTCTCTTTGTGATTCTTCCCTTTATAAAAGTGACTTTGAACTTAATGAAGATAGTTCTCTCAGTCAATATTTTGAACAGCCTCGAAACACAATAAACCGCATATGGTCGACAACTGGAGATGCTCCATTCTCACCTTACACAGTGGAACAGATTGTTTATAATCCCAACATATACCTTATTTGTTTTATCGGAATTCGGGATGATATTGATATTGGAAAGATTATCTCTATGCTTGAAAGAATAGGTGATTTTGGCTTTGGAAAGGATGCTACAGTTGGACTTGGAAGATTTAAAGTAGTCCAATGGGAAAGCATTGACCTGAGGAGCCTTGGCAGTGAAAACCCAAATGCCCTCTACACACTCGCTCCATTTGTACCAGAAGAGAACTTCCAGGAGATATATTTCAATCCATTCATTCGCTTTGGAAAACACGGCGATATTCTTGCAAAGGCTTCAAATCCCTTTAAAAACCCAGTAATCATGGCTGATGAAGGTGCAGTTTGCATGATCTCTGATGAGAGAGTTTTAAAGAAGCACTACATTGGAAAGGCTTTGAAAGGGCTTTCAAAGGTTCAATCATATGCAGTATGCCAGGGATATAGTCTTTACATTCCTGTAAGAGTGGAGGAGTAAAATGTCAAAAATTTTAAATATAAAACTACATATTATTACACCCATTCACATAGGAACTGATGATGTGTATGAACCATTTAGTTTTGTGATAGACGAGAAAAAACGTGTACTTATTGAGTTTGATCAACTTAAACTCATGGATTTTTTACAATCGGATGATATTCAGAGACTCGCATCTATAGCAGAAAAAGAAGATCTACTCCTGATCTATAAAACACTAAAAAATCTGTATGAAAAATACAAAGCTAAATATCATGGTGATGAGGTGAGTGTTCCTGAAGAACTTATAAGAAGATATCTTGAAATATTACGCATGGGTTATTTTAATACAGAGGCAAAGGAAGCAATAAATAAATTCCAGATCCATAAAACAATCTATAACCCAAATGACAAAAACCCCTATATTCCTGGCTCTTCAATCAAAGGATCGATTAGAACAGCATATTTAAGCTATCTGGCTGAAAAGTTAGGTATAAAGAACTGGACAGCAAAGGCTGATGAACTTGAAACTCGACTCCTTAGCAGAGGAACAGGAAGAGAGAAAATGACTACTGATCCTTTTCGGATGCTAAAAGTTTCGGATTTCATGCCTCAAACCCAAGTTAGAAGATCCATCCTGTATGCCGTTAACAGAAAGAAAGAACTTTCCGGAGGCCAATCAGCTGCTCAGAGAAGAGGATTGTATCAACTCCTTGAGACAGTGATGCCTGGTTCGGTGTTTAGTGGCACTATAAAATTAGATAAACCTGCCAGAGAGGATATAATTTCAAGTCCAATTCCAGAGAAATTCCTGAAGGCACTTAATTATTTCTACTCAAAAATATTTGAGCAGGAAGCAAAGTTTATCAAACACTTAGGACAGCCAATAGACTACTACGAAACAGTGAAAAAAATGCTTAATGAGAATTCTTATCTAATCCGTATCGGAAAACACTCAGGAGCTGAAGCAGTTACAATCGAGGGTAATAGAAGAATCAAAGTGAGAACACGAAGAGGATACGAAGATAGATCCTCTCCGACCACAATTTGGTTATCGGCTCCATCGCCGAGGGTAAATCAGGGTCTAAAGCCATTTGGATGGGCAGTGCTTGAGATTATACAGTAGTCTTCAATAGACAAGCCTGCCTCTTCACTTAACCCCTCGCAATGACTAAAGTAGTCACTGCGAGGTTTTTTCTTTCATCACTGCGAGGGGCTCAATACCCCGAAGCAGTCTCCTTTTGTCACTGCGAGGGACTCAAAGTCCCGAAGCAGTCTCTAAGGAGATTGCTTCGTCGCTTACGCTCCTCGCAATGACACTTTCAATTGTCACTGCGAGGCCACGAAGTGGCCGTGGCAGTCTCCTTGTCACTGTGAGGGGTTCGACGCCCCCAAGCAGTCTCTTCCCCTTCTGAAATCTCTAACAATCTATGATCCAACGCAATCCCTTTTAGATGAGGTCACGTTTCCGACGCCTCAATGTTACCATTATTTTTTCATTGTTTTCCTCCTTTACATAATTTTCTAATGCTTTTAATATTTTTCCTAAAACTTCTTCATCCACTTTGTCAGTTGGTATGTCCGCTGGAAGCTTAAATGAATCTACTATTGGATACTGAGAAATTTTGTAAAACACATATTTAATTGCCACCCCAAATATCTCTCCATCCTTTACATAAACAAGAGGCTCAATAACATACGGATTGTCTTCTTCATTAGATGCAATCCAGTTTGGATAAATAAACTTGCTTACTCTGCTGTTAAGCTTTACCTCCTTCCACCCTTCCATTATTCCTCCTTTCCTCCTGTCGTGATCCCTTTTAGATGAGGTCATGTTTCCGACG
>CAKZQH010000077.1 GCA_937139565.1 uncultured Nitrospiraceae bacterium
ATTTGACATTTAGTAAAATCAAGCACTTGCAGAGATTGTGAGGCAAATTTTGGCAGTAAACTGACAAAGTCGGGAGGGAGAGGTTCTAATTGAAAGAAAAGAGCCGAACGTAGAGAGATGATCAGAGTGATGAAGTTGGGATAAACTATGCAATATAATAGAAGATAAATGTTAATCATAAAAAAATAAACTTTCCCCTCTTTTACACCTGGAAGTTGATTGTGAGGATGGATTTTCAGAAACTTATGAAACTTTCTTTCCCATTTTTAGTTAATGCGAGAGGTGGGATTTGAACCCACACGAGGAATCCTCACTGGATTCTAAGTCCAGCGCGTCTGCCATTCCGCCACTCTCGCTATATTTTTTATTTTACACGATAATTAGCTAATTAAACCAATGTCCTTTCTATAGTGCATGCCTTCAAAATGAATAAGTTCGATTGCACTGTAGACTTTCTGTCTTGCCTCTTTAAGGTCTTTTCCAATAGCTGTTAATCCAAGAACCCTTCCTCCATTAGTAACTATTCGTCCCTCATCATCATATTTTGTGCCCGCGTGAAATATGATGATGTCGTTTAGTCCTTTTATCATTTCAAGCCCTTGAATAGGTATTCCTTTTTTATATTTTCCTGGATAGCCGTTTGATGCAAGGATAACACATAATGAGACATCTTTTTTCCATTTAACTTCCACTTTATGCAATTTTTGTTCTGCCATTGCCATAAATATATCCAGTAAGTCTGTTTCAAGGCGAGGAAGAATTACCTGTGTTTCAGGATCACCGAATCGACAGTTAAATTCAAGTACATAGGGCTTTTCATTTACTATCATCAAGCCTGCGTAGAGAATTCCTCGGTAGACAATACCCTCTTTTTTTAAGCCTTTAATAGTGGGTTTAATAATTTTTTCAAGAATTTCCTTTTCAAGTTCAGGAGTTATTATAGGGTTAGGACTAAAGGTTCCCATGCCTCCTGTATTTGGTCCTTCATCATTATCGAGAAGTCTTTTATGATCTTTAGATGTAACCATTGGCACAATAGTTTTGCCATCAGTAAATACAAGATAGGATACTTCTTTCCCTTGGAGGCATTCTTCTACGAGAACTTTTTCTCCAGCAGGTCCAAAGATTTTCTCTTTCATAATTAACCTTAAGGCTTCTGTGGCATCTTCGTAAGTGTGACACACAAATACGCCCTTTCCTGCTGCAAGACCATCAGCCTTAATTACGATAGGGAAACCTTTTAGTCTTATGTATTCTTCTGCATGTGTATAGGATGTAAAAACTTTATATTCAGCAGTGGGGATTTTGTTTCTTTTCATGAAGTCTTTAGCAAAAACTTTACTGCTTTCAATTTGTGCACCTGCTTTTGTAGGACCGATTATTTTTCTGCCTTCTTTTTGGAATATATCAACAATACCCTGAGCAAGGGGCTCTTCAGGACCAACAATGGTAAGATCAATCCATTCATATTTGACAAAATCAAGAAGCGAAGTTAAATCTTTACTTTCAACCTCTACACACTCGGCAATTTCTGCTATTCCAGCATTACCTGGTGCACAGTAAATCTTATCAACCACATTTGATTGGGCAAGTTTCCACACAATAGAGTGTTCTCTACCTCCAGATCCAATTACAAGAATTTTCATCTTCTTTCCTCCTCAGTCTTTTTAACTAACCAGAAAATAACTCCTATCACAAGCACAGCGGCTACAAGAGCTCCAATGAATTCAATGCTTTCGTGTTTCAAAGTGGCTATCATAACCTCTCGAATTGTTGTAACAAGTGCAACTCCTACAAATACGCTTATTTTAAATTTTCCTCCTCGTAAATGGGCTATTTCAGTATTTATTAGTTCCAGCATTACCCAGAGAATTAATACTGAACCAAGAGCTGTTACAATTGTTTGTTCTAATTTACCCGAGAAGATTTCAATTATATCTCTTGCACATAAATAAATTACAGCACCAGTAAGAAATATAAGCCCAACAATTAGAGCAACACTTGTAATCTGAGCAAATATTTCACCAAATTTTACAATTCTATTTCTTGCTCTGTAAGCTACTGAATAGCCTCTAACTTCTTCTTCAAGATAAGCAGAGTTGATAATGTCAAGGTTAATGTCGAGTAATTTGTTAATCGATATTATATACTTTTGTCGCTCCTGTTCAAGGTCTATTTCTTCACAAAGTATATCTACGCAGGCATTTCGTATCAAGTTAAATGCTCTTGTAAGAAAGTGAGGCTCCACACCCACTCTTTCATGCTTCTGTCCAATTCTAATAAGGTTGTCATAATAAAGGTTGTCGTATTTTCCAGAAAATAGGCTTACAAACCAGATTCGCACAAGCTTCATTACATGTCTAATAAGTGACTCATTTTTAAAAACTTTTTTAGCTGAATCTGTTGCATTAATCCACTGATAAAGGGACTCAATGACTTTATCAACCCTTTTTTCCATTAAAGGTTTAAGCTCTTGAAGTCTAATTTCGTCGTCTCTGGTAAAGTAGTAGTTTGCTTTTATTTCCTTAAAAGGTCTCATTTTTAGTGCCTAAAATGCCTTATTGATGTAAATACCATCGCCATATTATACTGATTTGCTGCATCAATTACCTCTTGGTCGCGCATTGAACCTCCAGGTTGAATTATGGCAGTAACACCGTTTTGCGCTAGCACATCTACATTATCTCTGAATGGGAAAAATCCGTCGGAAGCAACTACTGTTCCCTTAAGAGAACTTAATGCATGAAGAGCACCAATTTTAGCAGAAAACACTCTGCTTGTCTGACCAATGCCAAGCCCTATGGTTTTGTCTGCACGGGCATACACGATAGCATTAGATTTTACATGTTTACATACTTTCCACGCAAAAGTTATTGCTCGCCACTCATCTTCAGTAGGCTGTCTTTTGGTTACTACTTTAGCATTGGCAAATTCATCTTCAATATTATCCCATTCCTGAACAATAAAGCCTCCTAAGATTCTCTTAAGGTCATAGCCTGATGGTATTATTTTGTCTTTTAGTGGAGAAAATTTAAGTAATCTCAGATTCTTTTTAGTTTTAAAAACATTCAAAGCTTCCTCTTCAAAATCTGGCGCCACAATAACTTCATAGAATGTGTTAATTACTTCATTTGCAGTTTGGCTATCCACTGGTCTATTGAAGGCAATTATTCCTCCAAAGGCGCTTATAGGGTCACATTCAAAGGCTTGCTTGTAAGCTATGCTTATGTTTTCTCCTATAGCTACACCGCAGGGGTTATTATGCTTGACAATGACGCATACAGGTTCTTTGAATTCGCTTGCCAGAAGTACTGCTGAGTGGGTATCTAAATAATTGTTGAATGACATTTCCTTTCCCTGTAAAACCTCTGCTTCTATTAAAGATGGTTTTTCTCTTAGAGCATAAAGGGCTGCTTTTTGATGAGGATTTTCTCCATATCTAAGAGTTCCCTTCATCGAAAGAGGAAGGGTCCAGTTAGTTTCAAAATCTTTGATGTGACAAAGGTTTCGTAAATATTCATTTATTATGGCATCGTACATGGCTGTGTGGGCAAATACTTTCTTTGCAAGTTCAAGTCTTTTTTCTATGGAGATATTGCCCTTTTTGATACCTTCAAGTACGGAGAAGTAATCATCAGGATCAACAATGACTAAAACATCTTTATAATTCTTCGCTGCAGCCCTCAGAAGTGTTGGTCCGCCTATGTCAATGTTTTCTATGGCTTCTTCAAGAGTTACATTTTCCTTTTTTATTGTTTCTTCAAAGGGATAAAGATTTACTGCTACCAAATCAATTGGCTTTATTCCAAGTCTCTCCATTGCCTGAAGATCACTTTCTATTTCCCTTCTTGCAAGGATGCCTCCGTGGATGAGTGGATGAAGGGTTTTTACCCGTCCATCCATTATCTCTGGAAAACCTGTGTATTGGGAGACATCAATAACTGATATACCAGCTTCTCTAAGAAGCTTTGCTGTTCCTCCTGTTGAAAGTATTTCAATATTGAGTTTAGAAAGTTCCTTTGCAAACTCTATTATTCCATTCTTATTTGAAACACTGATTAACGCTCTTTCAATCACCCCTGCACCTCCCTGTGATATTCTTGGATAGATTTGATACATATCGGATGCTTTTTAAGTCTGCTAATTGCTTTTACTATTGATGCTGCACCGGAAATTGTTGTTGTATAAGGTATTTTATAATGAAGTGCTCCTCTTCTTATGTATTTAGAGTCTCTTTGTGCTTCTTTTCCAAAAACCGTATTTATGATAAAGCTTATCTGTCTGTTTTTAATAAGGTCAAGCACATTTGGTCTTCCTTCCTGAAGCTTATTAACTATTTCCACCTTTAAGCCCTTATCAATAAGAAATTGAGCTGTTCCTCTTGTTGCTATTATTTCGAAGCCTAATTCTATAAATTCCCTTGCAATTGAGATAACATTAGGCTTATCTCTGTCTTTCACACTTATAAAAACTTTACCATTAAGAGGTATTTTCCCCATTGCACTCATCTGAGCCTTTGCATAGGCAAGTCCAAAATCCTCATCAATTCCCATTACTTCACCGGTAGATTTCATCTCTGGACCAAGAATTATGTCAACTTCCGGGAATTTGTCAAAGGGAAAGATTGCCTCTTTTACTGTCACATAGGGTAATTTTATATCTCCTTTAAGTCCAAGCTCTTGCAATGTTTTTCCAACCATTATTTGTGCTGCTAACTGTGCAAGTGGCACTCCAATGGTTTTACTAACATAGGGAATTGTTCGGGATGCCCTTGGATTTACCTCAAGGACATAAATTTCCGAGTCTTTTATGGCAAATTGTACATTCATAAGTCCTTTAACTTCAAGCTCCTTTGCAATGGCAATTGTTTGTTCTTTTATCTTTTCAATTATTTCCTCTGGTAAAGAATAAGGTGGAAGAGAGCATGCCGAGTCACCAGAGTGAATTCCTGCCTCTTCAATGTGTTGCATGATTCCAGCAACTACCACACTAATTCCATCTGAGATTGCATCTACATCTACTTCTATTGCATCTTCTAAATATCTGTCAATTAGCACAGGATGGTCATCTGAAGCTTTAACTGCTTCTTTTATATAGCGACGAAGTGATTCTTCGTCATATATAATCTCCATAGCTCTTCCACCAAGCACATAAGAGGGTCTCACGAGAATTGGATAACCGAGTTCATCGGCAATTTGTAAGGCTTCTTTAAGGGATGTGGCAGTTCCACTTGGTGGTTGTTTTAATCTAAGTTTATCTACTAGTTCTTTAAATCTTTTTCTGTCTTCTGCCCTGTCAATTGCATCTGCTTTAGTGCCAAGAATATTTACTCCATGCGCCTCTAATGCCTTTGCAAGTTTAAGAGGCGTTTGACCTCCAAATTGAAGAATAACTCCGAGAGGTTTTTCTCTTTCGATAATGTTTAGGACATCTTCGAGAGTAAGTGGTTCAAAATATAATCTATGAGAAGTATCATAATCGGTGCTTACTGTCTCAGGATTGCAGTTTATCATAATTGTTTCGTAGCCCAATTCTCTTAAACCAAAAACAGCATGAACACAACAGTAATCAAACTCTATTCCCTGTCCTATTCTGTTTGGTCCTGATCCAAGGATGATAACCTTATTTTTGTTGTCTGTTGGTGGTGCATCATTATCAAAGAGTATCTCCTCGAATTTATTTTTGCCAATTTTGTAGAATCCCCTTTCATAGGATGAGTACATATAGGGTGTGTAGGCAACAAATTCTGCGGCACAAGTGTCAACAAGTTTATAGGTTGGTTTTATGTTATTTTTTATTCTTAAATTTCTTATTTCATCTTCTTTTTTATCAATTAGCTTAGAAATTCTTCTGTCGGAAAGTCCTATTTGTTTGGCCTCATAAATAATCTCTGTTAGCTCTTCCTCTTTGGTCCATTTTTTTATCTTAAGCTTATCTTCAAAGGCAATGATTTCTTGAATATTATTTAAAAACCAAGGATCAATACCACTTAATTCGTATATTTCTTGAATGCTAAAACCTTTTCTAATAGCTTCTGCTATGTACCAGAGCCTTTCAGCATTTGGATTTTTAAGCTTCCATCTAATTTCTTCATCGGTTGCATCAAGTTCTTCAAATCCATATGAGCCTATTTCAAGCGAACGGATAGCCTTTGAGAGAGCTTCTTTAAAGGTTCGTCCTATTGCCATTACTTCTCCAACAGACTTCATTTGGGTGGTAAGAATAGGATTTGCCTCTGGAAATTTTTCAAAGGTAAACCTCGGAATCTTAACTACTACATAATCAAGGGTAGGTTCAAAGCTCGCAGGTGTTTCTTTGGTGATATCATTTGGTATCTCCTCAAGGGTATATCCAACAGCAAGTTTAGCTGCAATCTTTGCAATAGGGAATCCAGTTGCTTTTGAAGCAAGAGCAGAGCTGCGGGATACACGAGGGTTCATTTCGATTATGACCATTCGGCCATTTTTTGGATTCACTGCAAACTGTATGTTACTTCCACCGGTGTCAACGCCTATTTCTCTTATGGCTTTTATGGCGCTGTCACGCATTAATTGATATTCTCTATCAGTAAGTGTTTGTACAGGAGCTACTGTTATTGAATCTCCAGTGTGTACTCCCATAGGATCAAAGTTTTCAATGGAACAGATGATAACCACATTGTCCGCTCTATCTCGCATGACTTCGAGTTCGAATTCCTTCCATCCAAGGAGGCTCTCCTCAACAAGTACCTGACTTACAGGACTAAGTTTGAGACCTCTTTCAAGGAGTTCTTTATACTCTTCGATGTTGTAAGCTATTCCTCCTCCAGTTCCTCCAAGTGTAAAGGCGGGTCTTAAAATAGCTGGAAAACCTATCCATTCTATAACCTCTAATCCTTCCTTTAAGCTATTTACCGCTTGTGAACGGGGAAGATCAAGTCCTACCTTTGCCATAGCTTCTTTAAATAGTTGTCTGTCTTCAGCCTTTTTTATAGCCTTTAGATTCGCACCTATAAGTTCAACGGAGTATTTATCGAGAACTCCTGCTTCTCCTAATTCAACAGCAAGATTAAGAGCGGTTTGTCCTCCTAAAGTAGGCAGAATTGCATCGGGTCTTTCTCTTTTTATGATAAGTTCGAGAATCTCTGCTGTCAGGGGTTCGATGTAAGTGCTATCTGCCATGGATGGATCCGTCATAATGGTTGCAGGGTTTGAGTTTACAAGAATTACCTTATAACCCTCCTGTTTTAATGCTTTACAGGCTTGCGCACCAGAGTAGTCAAATTCACAGGCCTGTCCAATTATTATTGGACCGGAACCAATTATTAGTATTTTTTGGATGTCCTTACGCTTTGGCATATTATTTTAAAAGTTCCTCCAATCCCTTTAGTCTTTCTTTTGCCCTATCAAGGGCCAATTTTGTGTGGTAAAGTTTTTTAATTTTGTTATCTTTAATCATATCTGGAGTTATTTCTGAGGCTTTTATTCCAAGTTTTTCTTCTAACTTAATTATCTCCTTTTCGTATTTATCAATATAGTCTTTACAGATTTTAATCTCTCTCATGGTTGATATCCAGACTTCATCGTATGTTATAGCCATAATATTTCTCCCTAAACTTTTTCAAATTCTTTTACTATTTTTCTAAATTGATCAAACACATCTAAGGCATCGTTTGGTCCAGGGCCTGCTTCTGGATGATGCTGGACAGAGAAAATAGGATACTCCACATGCTCCATGCCTTCTTCAGTTCCATCATAAAGGTTTTTATGGGTGAGTCTAACCTGTCCTTTTAAGCTATCGATGTCAACGCAGTAATTGTGATTCTGAGCAGTAATAGCGATTGTACCTGTTTTAAGATCTTTTACAGGATGATTGCCACCATGATGGCCAAATTTTAATTTGTATGTTCTTCCACCTAAGGCGAGCCCGAGTATCTGATGACCTAAACAGATTCCAAATAAGGGTTTTTTCCCTATTATTTTTTTTGCATTTTCTACTGCATAAGTTAGTATTTGTGGATCTCCTGGACCATTGCTTAACATTATGCAGTTAGGGTTCATCGCAAGAACCTCTTCAGCAGGCATTTTACCTGGTACAACAAGAACAGAAAATCCAACTCTCTTTAAATTTTTGAGAATATTCTGTTTAACCCCATAGTCATAAACAATGCAAAGGGGTAAGTCATCTTTGTGAAACCAATAGGGTTCTTTGCACATAACTGTGTTTACATGGTCGATTTCTGATATATCGGAATGATTTAGAACTTTTTTATGTAAACTTTCTATGTTTGAATCAATGGTTGAAATTATTCCCATTTGAGCACCGTTATCTCTTAAGTGTTTGGTTAAAGCACGGGTATCAATTCCTTGAATTCCAACAATACCATGTTTTTGGAGATACTCTTTAAGACTTCCCTTTGCTCTCCAATTACTTGGATAGTCCTGGTACTCCCTTACTACAAAGCCTTCTACTTTCGGTCCTCCGATAGATTCTATATCTTCATCATTTACACCGTAATTGCCTATTTGCGTATATGTCATAACCACAATTTGTCCTTTATAAGAGGGATCGGTAAGTATCTCCTGATAGCCTGTCATTGAGGTGTTAAAAACCACCTCTCCTATGGATTCACCATCTGCTCCAAAGGAATAGCCTTCAAATACTGTTCCATCCTTTAATACCAAAAATGCTTTTTTCATCAATTCTTCTCCCCGCTCATGTCAAAAAATTTTTTTCCTTTGAAAGTATAAAGCACTTTTCCCTCCAAGTTCCAACCGTCAAAGGGTGTGTTTTTCCCAAGAGATGCAAAATCTTTTTTATTGACTTTCCATTTATACCCCAAATCTACGATAATGAAGTCAGCCTCAGAATTTTCTTTAAGTCCCTTTTTTGAAATTTTAAGAATTTTAGCTGGATTTACTGTAAGTTTTTCAATAAGTTGACGAAGGTTTAAGATACCATCTTTTACGAGCTTAAGACTTAGAGAGAGTGCGGTTTCAAGTCCTGAAATTCCGTTTGCAGCTTCTTGAAATGGAACTTTTTTCTCTCCTTCATGATGTGGTGCATGGTCTGTAGCAATTACATCCAAGATATCCTCTTTAAGGGCTTCTTTAATAGCTTCCATGTCCTCCTCAGTTCGAAGGGGTGGATTTACTTTAGCATCAGTTTTGTATCCATCAACAGCTTTTTCTGTAAGGGTGAAATAGTGAGGACATGTTTCAGCAGTAACAGGAAGATTTTCTTCTTTTGCTCTTTTTATTAGTTCTATCGCACCCTTTGTAGAAACATGGGCAATGTGAATAGGTGCTTTTGTATATTTACTTAAAAGAATGTCTCTTGCAACCATTACTTCTTCAGCTTCTCTCGGAATTCCTTTTAGTCCGAGAAGAAAGGACATTTTCCCTTCATTCATAACTCCACCTTCACTTAAAGCGAGATCTTCACAGTGAGAAATAATAGGTGAGCCTATGGCTTTTGAATACTCAAGGGCTCGTTTCATTATAAGTGAATTAGTAACAGGCATTCCGTCGTCTGAAAAGGCTACACAACCAGCCTCACGAAGCATGGCCATTTCTGAGAGCTCTTCGCCTTTTAATCCTTTGGTAATTGCTCCTATGGGATAGACATCACAGCATCCTTCCTCTCTTGCCTTGGCAAGTATGTAATAAGTTACCTCTGGATTATCATTAACAGGATTAGTATTTGCCATACAACATATGGTTGTAAAACCACCACTTATGGCTGCTTTTGTGCCTGTGCGGATTGTTTCTTTATGTTCAAAGCCTGGTTCACGTAGATGGGCATGCATATCGATTAGACCGGGGAATATATAAAGTCCATGTGCATTAATTTCGAGTATATTAGAAGAGTTTTTTTTGTGTTTTTTTTCGCCCTTCTCTTTCTTACCCCATTGAATTTTTGTAATTATACCTTCTTCTACAGTGATTGAGGCAACTCCCTCTTTGTCTGTGAAAGGATCAACTACCCACGCGTTATGTATGATAATCTTCAACTAAACCTCCCGACGAGTAAGTAAATAAATAACAGCCATCCTTGTTGCAATACCATTTGTTACCTGTCTTAATATGATAGAACGAGGGCTATCGGCAATTTCCGATGAAATCTCCACTCCTCTATTCATTGGACCTGGGTGCATAACAATAGCATCCTTTTTTAGATAAGAAAAGGCATCTCCTTTTAATCCCCATACATGAAAATACTCCTTAAGAGATGGAATAAATGCGCCTTTTTGTCTTTCCAGTTGAATTCGAAGGAGCATAACCACATCAGCATCCTTTATACCTTTTTTGAGATCGTATGAAATTGACACATTACTTGGAACATCTGAAGGCAAAAGGGTAGGGGGTCCAACGAATGTTATCTCTGTATCAAATTTACTTAGTAGATAAAGATTGGAACGGGCTACTCTGCTATGAATAATATCTCCTACAATAGCAATCTTAAGACCATCAAGCTTTCCTTTAACCTCAACAATACTGAATGCATCTAAAAGTGCTTGAGTTGGATGCTCGTTTGTTCCGTCTCCTGCATTTATTACACAGGCAGGTGTGTTGTCTGCTACAAATTTTGCTGCTCCTGAAGCCGAGTGTCTTATTACAATATAGTCCACATTGTAGGATTCAATAGTTTTTAAAGTGTCGTAAAGGGTTTCTCCCTTCACAACACTGCTTGTGCTAACCGAGAAATTTAACACATCAAGGCTTAATCTTTTCTCCGCCAGTTCAAAGGATGTGCGAGTACGGGTGGATGGCTCAAAAAAGAGATTTATAGCTGTTTTACCCCTAAGTGTTGGAACTTTTTTGATATCTCGTGTAAGAACTTCTTTAAAAGCTCGGGCTGTATTGAGGATTTCCTCAATCTCTTGCCTTGAGATTTCTTTTATTCCAACAAGATCTTTCATTGGGTAATTAACACAACTGAGTCTTTTCCTGATATTTCTTTAAGATAAACCTTTATTTTCTCATTTCTTGCTGTGGGTATGTATTTTCCTGTATAGTTCGCCATAATTGGTAGTTCTCTATGACCTCTGTCTATAAGAACAGCTAGTTGAATTTCTGCTGGTCTTCCAAAATCCATTAATGCATCCATAGCTGCACGTGTTGATCTGCCTGTATACAATACATCATCTACTAGAACAACCTTTTTACCATCGATTTGAAAAGGAATGTTTGTTGGTTTTATTTCCTTTTTTTTGCCTTTTATGTTTATGTCATCTCTGTAAAAGGATATGTCAAGAATGCCCATTGGTACATTTAGTCCTTCATTTTCCTTTATTTTTTTCCTAATTCTTTCAGCAAGATACACGCCTCCTGTTACTATTCCTATAAGACAAATATCTTCAGTCCCTTTGTTTTTCTCCAATATCTCGTAAGTAATCCTTGTCAGGATTCTCTCTATTTCTTCATAATTGAGAAGTTCTTTTTCCATGGTGGCTGGTTAAACCCTAAATCAATAAATTATAATCGATTTTTAAAAATTTTTCTATATAAAATTAAAAGCTCTAAAATTAGCAATAAGAATCTTGTTTTTAAAAGCTTCGACTATATAAAAATTCTGCAAAAAAAAATGAAATTATAGATTTCTTCTGATGCTGAGTATCATCTCAAAGACCAAAAGGATAGTTCTATTTATGAAAATTTTAAAATCTAACAATTTCAGATGATGATTGAGATTCAATTGTAGAGAGAGGCTTATCTTTTACCTGTAGTGGTATAGATAAAGTTTGTATTAGAATAGAGAAGAATTAATAATATACTGAGACCCTCAGGGACTGGACATGCCAAAGGTGTAGAGGTTAAACTCCTTGCATGAGCGAGGAAAACTTTTACATGGAGGTATGAAAGATGAAACAGAGGAAATGGACAATTGAAGAGAAAGTAGCTATAGTAATGGAAGGGCTCAAAGAGAAAAGGA
>CAKZQH010000078.1 GCA_937139565.1 uncultured Nitrospiraceae bacterium
GGGAAAGGCGCTGGCTGGAAATTTTAGATAAAAATTTTTTATAATTTGATTTTCAGAGTTTTTCATTAAGAGGAGGATAATAATATGAAAGGACAAACAGCAGTAATCACTGGTTCATCAAGAGGAATAGGAAGAAAAACTGCTGAAGAGTTTGCCAAAAGGGGTGTAAACATTGTAATTGTTGATACAGATGAAGAAGTAGCAAAAAAAGCTGCTGAGGAGATAAAGTCTAATTTTAATGTTGAAACTCTCGGAGTTAAAGCGGACGTGTCCAATGGGGATGATGTAAAGAAATTATTTGAAGAGGCAGTGAAAAAGTTTGAAAAGATTGAGATTTTAGTAAACAATGCAGGGATAACTAAGGACAATCTTCTTATTCGCATGAAAGATGAGGAATGGGATGCTGTCTTAAATATAAATCTCAAAGGTGCTTTTTTATGTTCCCGTGAGGCGGTAAAAATAATGTCAAAGTCAAAATATGGTAGAATAATAAATATCGCATCGGTTGTTGCCTTTATAGGAAATCCTGGGCAGGTTAATTATTCAGCCTCAAAGGCAGGACTTGTTGCAATGACAAAAACTCTTGCAAAAGAGTATGCATCAAGGGGTATAACAGTTAATGCTGTGGCTCCAGGATTTATACAGACTGCCATGACCGATAAATTACCGGAAAAGGTAAAAGAGGAGATGCTTCGCATGATTCCTCTCTCAAGGTTCGGAACAACCGAAGATGTGGCACATGCTATAATATTTTTAGCCATGCCAGAGTCAGGATATATAACTGGTCAGGTTATTCATGTAAACGGTGGCATGTACATGTAAAAAAGAAACTGAAGGAGGTAAGTAATGGTAGAAGAAAAAGTAAAAGAAATCATAGCAAAACAATTAGGAGTGGATGTAGGTCAAGTGACTCCAGAGTCTTCTTTTGTTGAGGACTTGGGTGCAGATTCTCTTGATACCGTAGAGCTTGTAATGGCTTTTGAGGAAGCCTTTGGCATCGAAATTCCCGATGAAGATGCTGAAAAAATAGGTAAAGTTAAAGACGCAATCGATTACATCAAAAACAAAACCGGTCAGGCATAATTTTATATGGCAAAAAGGAGAGTGGTCGTGACCGGGCTGGGTGCTATAACCCCGCTCGGTCTTGATGTTAAATCATCATGGCAGTCAGTTCTTGAGGGTAAATCAGGAGTAGGTCCAATTACCCATTTTGATGTTACCAATTATCCCGTAAAGATAGCTGCAGAGGTAAAAGGTTTTGACCCCACAAATTTTATTGATTTTAAGGAAGTAAAAAAAATGGATAGATTTATCCATTTTGCTATTGCAGCTACTCAGATGGCCATTGAAGACTCAGGATTAAAGATTTCTGAAGATAATTGCGATAGAATAGGAATTGTTATTGGTTCAGGAATGGGTGGACTTCCTGCTATAGAATATTATCATAGAATTCTTTTGGACAAAGGATGGAAGAGAGTAAGTCCATTTTTTATTCCGATGGTGATAATTAATCTTGCAGCCGGTCAGATATCACTTAAATATGGGATTAAAGGACCAAATTTAGCAGTTACAACTGCCTGTGCAACTGGTAATCATTCAATTGGTGAAGCCTTTAGAATGATTCAATACGGTGATGCTGATGTGATGATTGCAGGAGGTGCAGAGGCAGTAATTACTCCAATGGCTATAGCGGGTTTTTCTATAATGAGAGCTCTTTCTACTCGAAATGATGAACCAGAAAGGGCAAGTAGACCTTTTGATATGGACAGAGATGGTTTTGTAATGGGAGAGGGTGCTGGAATAATTATCCTTGAAGAGTTAGAGCATGCTCTTAGAAGGGGTGCTAAAATATACGCTGAAGTTGCTGGCTATGGAATGAGTTCCGATGCATATCACATAACTGCTCCTTCACCTGGTGGAGAGGGTGGCGCAAGATGTATGAAAGCAGCTCTATTGGATGCAGGAGTTCAACCAGAGGAGGTAGATTATATAAATGCACATGGAACCTCAACAAAGCAGGGGGATGAATTAGAGACTCAAGCAATAAAGACCGTTTTTGGCGAACATGCCTATAAGCTCTGTGTTAGTTCTACAAAATCAATGACAGGGCATCTTCTTGGCGCTGCAGGAGGAGTAGAAGCAATTTTTACAATTTTAAGCGTATATGAGAACATTATTCCTCCTACTATTAATCTTGACAATCCAGATCCGGAGTGTGATCTTGATTATGTACCATATAAGGCAAGGAAAAGACAGGTAAATTGTGCAATCACCAATTCATTTGGATTTGGCGGAACAAATGCATCACTTGTATTTAGAAAATTTACAGGAAATTGAGCAATTAGTAGGTTACAAATTTAATAATCCCCATCTTCTTTTTGAGGCTTTCACTCATAGCTCCTATGCCAATGAGAATTTTTTAACTTCAAATGAAAGGCTTGAATTTCTTGGGGACATAGTCTTAGGGTTTATTGTTTCCGATTATCTTTTCAGTCTTAAACCAGAGCTTAATGAGGCAGATATGTCTAAAATTAGGGCATATCTTATAAGTAAAAAATTTCTCTGTCTTATGTCTAAAAAACTTCTTTTAGGAAGATTTTTATTGCTTGGTAAAGGTGAAAGGTTAAGTGGTGGAGACAGTAAAGACTCTATTCTTGCAGATGCAATGGAAGCACTCATTGGCGCTATTTACCTTGATGGAGGAATAGCGCCCGTAAAGGATTTTATTCTTCGAATTATCGCTGAAATTTTTGCTTCAATGCCTTTTCCACAACAGGAGGAACAAGACTTTTTACTGAACCTCCAAAATAGGCAATCTCTTTAACAATGGTTGAAGATAAAAAGGAGTATTCCTCAGAGGGCATTAAGAATACGGTTTCAACATCTCTAAAAAGTCTCCTATTTGCATGAGCAAGTTGTAGTTCAAATTCATAATCAGATACAGCTCTAAGTCCTCTTACAATGGCAACCGCATTTTTTTGTTTTACAAATTTAACAAGCAATCCATCAAAGGGTTCTACTTTGAGATTTGGGAGTTCCTTTGTGGTTTCTTTAATAAAAGAGAGTCTTTCCTCAATAGTAAATATAGGAGATTTCTTATAACTCGATACTGCAACAGCTACAATGAGTTCATCAAAAATTTTTAATGCTCTTTTGATAACGTCTAAATGTCCATTTGTTATCGGATCAAATGTTCCTGGATAAACTCCTAATTTCATTTTTGCCTCCTGTAAACTGTTAAAAGGGTATCTCCATATCTGTAGCACTTGTGAATTTTTAGGTCTCTCATTTTTTCTCTTAGGGATTCATCCTTGTAGTGTTGAAGAATTAAAACCCCGTCTTCTCTGAGAAGATTTTTTTTCTCAAATATACTAAAAATTCTCTCTAACTCGCCCGATTCATAGGGAGGGTCAGCAAAAATTATATCATAGGTAAGCTCTGTTTGCTTTAAAAAATTAATAGCATCTATGTTATAAATTCGTGCATTTTCAGAAAGTCTTTTTTTTGTAAGGGAGTTTTTTATAAAAATACACAGCACCGGGTCTCGTTCCACAAAAATTACTTCCTTGGCTCCTCTTTTTAAGGCCTCCATACCTACAAATCCCTTACCACCGTATAGGTCAATGAAGGTTTTGCCTTCTATGTTTTGAAGAATGTCAAAGATTGCCTTTCTAACTATAGCAGGAGTAGGTCTTACCTTTTGTTTTTTTATATGTGCTCCACTCATCATCTTATCTCCGGATTAGTAAAATAGATTTGAGGAAGTTTATAGTCAAGAATCTTAACTTTTCTACCCTCTACCTTTAATTTTCCTTCAGCATAAAGTCTTATTGCTTCGGGAAAAATTTTATGCTCCAATTGCAATATGCGTTTTGAAAGGCTTTCCTCTGTGTCATCTGGATGAACTGGCACAGCAGCCTGAATTATTATAGGCCCTGTATCAACTCCTTCATCCACAAAATGAACAGTGCAACCACTTATTCTAACTCCGTAGTCAACAGCCTGTTTTTGACCGTGTAATCCCGGAAATGACGGAAGCAGTGCAGGATGAATGTTCATTATTCTATTTGGAAAGGCATCGAGTAGGGGTTTTTTTACTATTCTCATAAAACCAGCTAAAACAACGAGTTCTACAGACCTTGCAATGAGTTCGTCTCTTATTTTTTCATAGAATGCCTCTTTTGATGGAAAGCTTTTAGGATTTAAATATAGAAAGGGAATATGGTGTTTTTTAGCTCTTTCTATTGCAAATGCCTCTGGATTATCCACAATTAGTATTTCTATCTTCCCATTTATTCTTCCAGCTTCAATTTCATCAATTATTGCCTGAAAATTGGAGCCTCTTCCTGATGCTAAAACACCTATTCTTAGCATCTCTAAATCCTCCCGTAATTACTTTATCTTTTCTTTTTTTCATATTTACTAGGATAATAAAAAACGATTACTTAAATTCTCCTGAGTTTATGGCTAAATTCATGAATAAAATCAACAAGTTTTTTTAATTTATCCACAGATGTATTTATATTTACTCCGTGCCCAAGATTAAAAATATGGGATTTTGCATTCATTCCATCTATTAAAATCTTTTCAGTCCGCTTAAAAAGTTCTTCTTCAGTTCCCAATAAAGTAAGGGGATCAAGATTTCCTTGAAGGGATTGATCTTTAAGTGCAAGCGATGCATCCCTTATATCAATTCTCCAATCAATACTTAAAACATCTGCATCGAGGTCTTTTAAATGGTTTAAATGTCCTGCTGTATTCGAGCTAAAATAAATTACTGGTACGGATTTTAGCTTATTTATGATTCTCTTTACATAGGGTTTGCAGAATACTTCATAATCAAAAGGAGATAAAATTCCTGCCCAAGTGTCAAATATTTGTAAGGCATGCACACCTGCTTTCACTTGTTCCTGAAGATAATTAAGAGTGGCATCTGTAAGAAAATCCATAAGTTTGTGAAAGCCTTCTGATTGAGCGAACATAAATCTTTTAGTGTTTACAAAATCTTTTGTAGTTCCGCCTTCAATTACATAGGTAGCAAGTGTAAAGGGTGAAGCTGCAAATCCTATTAGAGGAACTTCAAGCTCTTTTGTAAGGATTTTTATGGTTTTAAATACATAGTCTAAGGAGTCAATCTCAATGTTTTTTAAAAGATTAAGATTCTCCTCATCTCTAATGTTCGGATATACTTTAGGCCCTTTATCTTCAATAAATTCGATTTTTAAGCCAACAGCTTCAAGGGGGACAAGAATATCTGAGAAAAGTATTGCTGCATCAACCCCCAATATTTTAATGGGTTGAAGAGTCACCTCTGCGGCAATTTCGGGTGTTTTGCACATAGTTAGAAAATCATACTTTTGTCTAATTTTTTGATACTCCTTCATATATCTGCCCGCCTGCCTCATGAACCACACAGGAGTGTAATCAGTTTTAAATCCTTGGCAGGCCTTAAGAAATGTGTCTTTCATTATATCTCCTAGGTAAATATTTACAATATGGATCTTCCTCCATGTAGTCTCCTTTTAGGCAGTAAGCTCTTGCACGGCAACCTCCACAAACATTAACATATTCGCAGACACCGCATCTTCCTTTATATGAGGCAAAATCTCTTAATTTTTTGAATAATTCTGAATTTTCCCATATCTCCCGGAATGACTGCTTTTTAATATTTCCAGCTGCAAGTGGGAAATAACTACAGGGCATTACATCACCGTCTACATTTATTAGGCATATAAGCTGTCCTGCTACACATCCCTTGGCGCCTCCTGTGGAGAATTTAAGAGACCTTCTTTCGAATTTTTCTCCTTCTAATTTTGCTCTTTCATAGATAATGCGATAATACTGGGGAGCACAGGTTGGTCTTACAAGAATGTCCTTTTCTGCCTTTTCCATATCGTAGTGCCAGTTGAGAATTCTTTCATATTCATCGTTACTTATTAATTCCTCGATGAGTTCTTCAGCTCTTCCAGTGGGCACGATCATAAACATATACCAGGCTGTTGTTCCAAGTTCTTTAGCTAATTTATAAACCTCTGAAATAGAATCTTTGTTTCGCTTTGTGAATGATGAGTTTATCAGAAAAGGAATTTGATGTTTTTTTAGTAACTTTGAGGCATTTAACATTCCCTTGAAAGCTCCTTTTTGCTGACGGAAGTTATCGTGTATGTCTTCATTTGGACCGTCGAGACTTAGAGATACCATTTTTATATCTACTTCTTTAAGTTTTTTACATATTTCGTCATTTATTAAAGTGCCGTTTGTTGCAAGACACACTCTTAAGCCTTTGCTCCTTCCATACTCAGCAATATCGAAAAAATCATTGCGAAGTAATGGTTCTCCGCCTGTTAGAACTAAAACAGGTTTAGCAAAGGAAGTTATGTCATCAATTATTCTCAAACATTCCTCTTTTTCAGGTTGAGGATGTTCTTTTACCACTTCTTCGGAGGAAGATCTACAATGAATACAGCGAAGATTACAGTTACGGGTGATCTCCCAGGCTATCCATTTTGGTTCAAATTGCATTTAATTATTATAACTTAAAAGTATAGCAAAATCGGAGATTTACATGTGACATTTATTGGTGAATTTAATGGTCTGGAAAAAATTTGCTATACGCTTTTGTTAATCACTCTTTTCAGAAGAGCTACTTTAAATGGCAAAAAATATTGATTATAATAAATAAATTAACACAAGAGAAGGAGATTACTCTTAGGATGGGTAAAAGAGAAAGGTGGCGATCAAGAATAGGAGTGATTCTTGCAGCTGCTGGTAATGCTGTGGGATTAGGTAATATTCTTAGATTTCCATCTAAGGCAGCTCTCTATGGCGGTGGAGCCTTTATGGTTCCGTACTTTATTGCCTTTTTGCTTATGGGATTGCCACTAATGATTGTAGAATGGGTAATTGGACGATACGCAGGCCGTCATGGACATGGATCAATGACAGGAATTTTAGGTCTTTTTTTTAATCACAGCAACTGGTCGAGAATTCTTGGCTCTGTGGGAGTTGCTATTCCTGTTCTTATATGTATGTATTACATTTATATTGAATCCTGGACCCTTGGTTTTGCCTTTCTATCTCTATTTAATCAAATACCTGCACCGGTTGTTAGTTCTGATCCACATGAGGCTGTAAGGCCTTATGTGAGTTTTTTCAAGGATTATACCTATCCATCGATTCTTGCCTACTTTTTTCTCTTGATAACTATTGCAATAAATTGGGTTGTGTTACAAAGAGGAGTAGTAAGAGGAATAGAATTAATTGCTAAAGTAGGAATGCCATCGATTTTATTGTTTGGAATCTTTTTAGCAATAGTTGCTCTATCTACAAGAGATTGGGCTGGTGTGGAAGGTTTAAAATTCATATATAATCTTAATTTTTCGAGAATTACTGATCCTACAGTCTGGATTGAGGCTTCAGGTCAGATTTTTTTCACCCTTTCTCTTGGAATGGGAGCAATTGCTGTATATGCCAGTTATGTAAGACCTCGTGAAGATGTTGTTAAAGCTGGGTTTTGGACAGCGGGTATTAATGAATTTATAGAGCTAGTAATAGGAGCATCAATAGCCATCCCAGCAGCCTTTGCAATGTTTTCTGCTGTTGCTATTCCTGAGCTTGCAAAAGAGGGAACATTTAGGCTTGGATTCATGACCATGCCTGCGGTACTGATGAATTTACCATTCGGTGGATTGGTCTCTTTTATTTGGTTTTTTTTACTTTTTCTTGCAGCGCTTACTTCATCTTTGGCTTTGATTCAGCCGCTAATAGCTCTTTTTGAAGATGAAATGAAGTGGGAACACTCAAAGGCAGTAGCTGTGGCTATGATATTGGTAACAATTGGTGCTCATTTCTCAGCTTTTGTGCCTCATTTTATCGATGAGCTTGATTTCTGGGCAGGATGTGTTATGCTTCTTTTCTTTGGGTTAATTGAAATAATTGTTTTTATATGGATATTTGGTATAGATAATTTCTATAACGAGTTGAAACAGAATTGCACCATAAAGCTTCCGAAGGCTTTTGTTTATGTTATTGCATTTGTTTCGCCTCTTTTTTTGCTTTTTATTATCTATTTCTGGGTAATAAAGGACTTTGGAAAAATAATTATGGTAACAGAATCAACAAAAATAATAGCCCGAGTATTTATAGTGTTATTTCTTATCTTTCTTTCAATTATCGCAGTAAAAAGTAGGAAGATAATTCTGAGGGACTTAAGATACACAAGAATTATAAAAAATAAGGAACCATAACTTGGTATATAAAAACAAAAAGGAAAACCGCTTAGAAGATGAAATTATCCAGAGAATAATGCAAAAGGATATTTATTCTGTTCTTTTTGATGCAAATAGTATTAGGGAAAAATACAAAGGCTCAAAGATTGAACTTTGTGCCATCATAAATGCTAAGAGTGGTCGTTGCAGTGAGGACTGTATATTTTGCGCTCAATCTTCAAGATATAAAACTAAGGCACCAACCTATCCTTTAGTTAATGAAGAGAAAATATTAGAGAAAGCCCTTGAAGCTAAAAAATACAGAGTTAAGAGATTTTCCATAGTAATAAGTGGTAGAAATCCATCTAAAAGAGAGCTAAAAAAAATAGGCCAAGCCATAGAAGTCATTAAAAAACAAGGAATTGGAACCTGTGCATCTCTAGGACTTTTAAATTACGATGAGGTGTGTTTTCTTAGAGATTGCGGACTTGAAAGACTTCATTGTAACTTAGAGACTTCTCCAAGCTTTTTTGAAAAAATTTGCAGGACCCATAAATTTGAGGATAAAGTGAGAACCATCGAATACGGAAAAAAAGCTGATATTTCAATATGTTCTGGCGGCGTCTTTGGTATGGGAGAGTCATGGCATGATAGAGTTGAGCTTGCATTGTTTTTGAGGGATTTAGATATAGATTCGGTTCCCATAAACTTCCTCCATCCTATAAAGGGAACACCCCTTGAGGATAGAGAACCTCTTAAACCTATGGAGGCATTAAGGATTATTTCTCTTTTCCGATCTATTCTTCCATCCAAGGACATAAGGATATGCGGAGGTAGACTCCTTCTTGGTGATTTTGCAAGCTGGATTTTTCTTGCAGGAGCAAATGCCCTTATGACTGGAGATTATCTTACAACCTCAGGGAGACACTTTGTAGATGACCTAAGGTTTATAGAAAATCATGGATTTGAGGTTGATGATGTGGTCTGTTAGAATGCGATCATCGGTAAATGAAGAAGGAAGAGAAAAGCATATCTCAGGAGCAGAGGGTATTTATGAGCAATACCAAATAGAGAAAGTTCTTAAAAGATTTCTTAGAAGAGCTATGGAGCATCCGCGAGGTCTACCAGATAAAATAGTTCTAACAGTTGAGAAAATAGAGGGAGAAATAGATTATATTGAAGCTCTTCCATTAAAAACCCATATTTGCAAAGATGAAAAAGAGGCTTTTTTGTTTATAAAGGAAAGGTTGATTTCATTAGGAATATCAGAAAAGGCTTGTTGTTCAGCCTTTGAAGTGATTAAAAATTTTGAAATGAGAGGAGCAACCTTAATTGATTTAGTCACAGGTGAGCGTCTTGAAGAAAATAAGGAAAGAGGTGTAAGAGTGTCCAGAGTTCATATGGATAAGTCAAAAAGAAAGAGAATTTTAGCAAAAGTTAAAAACCTCTCTAACCAGCCTTATAGGGTTATAGAAGCTCTAACAATTGCTTCAAAGGTTGCCTTTTGTCCTGAAATTGTAGGAGAGTTATGTATTTCCGATAATCCGGATTACACTACAGGTTACATTGCATCAAGAGATTTTGGATATCTGCGAATTACCAATATAAAAAAACGAGGAGATACTTATGGAGGCCGAGCTTTTTTTGTTAAAACTCCATGTAATATTGAGAAATTGATAAATTTCCTTGAAAAGGTTCCGGTGATAGTAGTATGAGATACGAAAAAATATTTTTGATTGGAAATCCAATTGCAGGTGGTGGAGCAGTAGAAAAAATAAAAAAAGCTTCAGAAATTTTGAAGGAACAGAGAATCCCTTTTGAGATTTTGCTCACCAAAAAACGAGGAGACGGAGAAATATTTGCGAGGGAAATAGTAGAGAAGTATGGTAATAGAAAAGTTATTGTTCTTGGTGCAGGAGGAGATGGAACATACAATGAAATAGTTAATGGTCTTGTTCATTCCCAGGTGCCACTGGCAATTCTTCCGATGGGAACAACCTCTGTACTTGCAAAGGAACTGAAGATACCTAAAGACATGAAAAAGGCTGTGGACTTAGCAATAAAGGGAAGGGTTGATAGAATTCATCTTGCAAAGATAAAGAATAAGGAAAAGCAAAGATTCTTTATTCTCATGGCTGGAGTAGGATTTGATGGTAAAGCGGTCTATAATGTTGATCTCAAGCAAAAGAGATATTTACGAAAAATTGCTTATATCATAAGTGGTATAAAAACTTTATTAAAATACAAACCTAAGGAATTAAAATTAACAGACGGAGTTCGAAAAAAAGGATACAATGCTGTAATTTGTAAGGCTTCCTGTTATGGTGGTAACTTTAAAATTGCTCCAGATGCTGATTTACGGAAACCAGAACTTTGGATATTTCTATCAAAAACAGAGTCCCGAGTAGGGCTAATGATGCAAATTTTAGCGGTTATTTTAGGAAAGCATCTAGGTATGAAAAAAGTTGAATACCTTCGTGCAGAAAATTTGAAAATTTCTGGAGATGCGCATGTTCAGATCGATGGTGATTATTTTGGAAAGGCTCCAGTTGAGATAAAAGTTATTAAAAATGCTCTTAACCTTGTTTTCCCTGAATAAGATTTTCCGTATTTTGTTTTTGTCCTTTTTCAAACATTAGAATAATACTTATCCTTCTGTTTCTTGGATCTTTTGGATCATCCTGAATTAGTGGAAGAGTATCAGCATATCCAACCACCCTTGCTATTTTTGCTGGATCTACCCCATTTTCTTCGAGTTCTCTCCTAGCAGAAGATGCTCTGTCCGTTGAAAGTTCCCAGTTTGTGATTCTCCCCTTCCTAAATGGAACAGCATCTGTATGTCCTTCTACAGCTATTTTGCCTTTTTCATCTTTAATATTTTCTGCAACGACCTTAAGGATTTCTTTAGCCTTTTTAGTGGGTTCAGAAGAGCCAGAAGGAAACATTGGGTCTCCTTCAAGGTCAACAATCTGAATTCTAACTCCACCCTCAACAGTATCAATCATTATATGGTCTTTAAGTTCTTTTAGTCTTTCTTCTATCACTCTTTTCATCATGTCCTTAAATTTTTCTGCAGGGGTTTCACCCGGAGCAGATTCTTCAAGGGTCGTTTTAATTTCTTTTTGAATCGCTGAAGATGCTTCCATAAATGAACGGCCCGATTCTAAGAGGTTAAAATGTCTGAAATAATCCGCAACTGCTGCTCTTTTGATGGGATCTAACATTGAAAGAAGCCAGAGCAACAGAAAAAAAGCCATCATTGCAGTTACAAAGTCTGCATAGGCTACTTTCCAGCTACCGCCATGATGGTCTCCGTGGCCTTTTTTTATCTTTTTTACTATTATCGTTGTTTTTTGCTTATCTGCCACTCTTCATAGCCCTTATCTCTTCTTCAAGTTCATGGAAAGAGGGTCTAACATGGGCAGGAATGCTACGTCTTGCAAATTCAACAGCTATTTGTGGTGCGGCTCCACCTACAAAGGAAATTAAAGCAGCTTTTATGACCTGAAGATATTCTTTTTCCTGATTTACAGAAGATTCGAGTCTTCTTGCCAGAGGACCTACAAATCCATAGCAGAGCAAGACTCCCATAAATGTTCCAACAAGAGCTGCTCCTACAGAATGTCCGATAACTTCAGGAGGCTCTTTCATTTTTCCCATGGTAAGGACAACTCCTAAAACTGCTGCAACAATACCAAGACCTGGTAAAGAATCTGCCATATTTGATAGATTTTTTACTGGAGCAGATTCTGTTTCGTGTAATGTTTCAAGTTCATTATCGAGAATGCTTTCGAGTTCATATGGAGATACAGTGGTTGTCATTACAGTTCTTAAAGTGTCTGTAAGTAAGCCAAGGGCATGGTGATTTTTTAAAAACTTCGGATATTTTGAGAAGATTGCACTGTTTTCTGGTTCTTCCACATCCTGTTCTATTGATATGAGACCTTCTTTTCTGATTTTGGTAAATAACTCTGCTAAAAGAAGAAGCATTTCAAGATAATCTTTCTTAGAGTAGCTTTTACCTCCAGTTAGAATTCCTAAGGTTCCTTTGATAACTCCTACTAATACATTTGGAGGTGATGCAATAATTAAAGCACCAAGCGCTGCGCCACCAATAATAACTATCTCGGCCGGTTGAAAAAGAACTGATAGGTTTCCATGTTCCATTACATAACCACCCACTACAGCACCAATAACGACAACTATCCCCACAATTACTGTCATTTGAGCATTTCCTTTTTTTGTCTTAAAAGTTGCCTCTGGCGATGAAAGACGAATCTTATAATGTGATCTCTTATATCTTCTTCAATATTGATAAATTTTACTGCTATTCTATAATTTTCGTTTATTTTTTCACATTTAACCACTTCTCCATAAAGATAAAGGGCTATAGGCGATGGACTATCAAGGACAGTTTTAAATTCAATTACAGAGCCTATTTCTTGAGGAGGTTCATAGATAAAGCTCATTCCACCTCCACTTATGTTTACATCATAAACAGGTAAGCAGTGAAATCCTTCCTGTTGTAAGCTAAAAGCATTTAAAAGATAGTCAAGCTTTGAATTTATGAGTTTTAGCCACTCTGCAAGAACCTTATCTGAAGGTTCATCAAAAGGAAGCTCCCTTAATGTGACATCTCCTGAAATTCTCGATTTTACTCTCTGTCTTTCTTCATTTGTTATAGGCCTTATTCCTAAGGGAATAGAGGCATCAACTCTTGAGTATTCTCTTTGAGATTTTTCTGTCATATTATCCATTATAATTACCTCTCTATGATAAGTTCAACCCTTCTATTTTTTGCTCTATCTTCCTCTGTATCATTTGGAGCAATAGGGCGATATTCTCCATATCCTGCTATTGAAAATCTATCAGGAGATAGACCTCTCTCAAGAAGAAAGTGTAATACCGATGAGGCTCTTGCTGATGAAAGTTCCCAGTTTGATTTATAAATTGAAGAGGAAATGGGCACATTGTCTGTATGTCCCTCTATTTTTATCTTACCCGGAATTTCTTTTAGTTTTTCCGAAATTTTTGTGAGTGCATCTATAGCTTCAGGTTTAATAGAAGCTGAACCAGAATCAAAAAGTAGTGAGCTTGGAAGTGAAATTACAATACCTCTTGCTTCTAATTTTATAGATACACCTGAAACATCGTTTAAGATTTTTCTTAAGTCTTCTATTACAGCTTTGTTTCGATCTTCTTCAAAAGGAATAGGTTCATCAATCACTTTAAAAACCTTTCTCAGTGAACTTGTCATTTTCTCAGCCTTGCCAATATCAACAGTAGATAGGGCATAGAGGGCAACGAAGAAGGTAAAAAGCAGAGTTAGAAAGTCTGAATAGGAAATCAGCCAGCGATGGATGTTATCCTCCTCGTCTTTATTTTTTCTCCTTTGTCTCATAGTCTTTCTAACTGTCTTTCTTGAATAAACGATTCTAGCTTAGCTCTAAGAAAATAGGGATTAACGCCAGCTTCTATTCCTAAAATTCCTTCAACCATAAGCTCCATCAGCAAAACCTCATCCTCAAGTTTATTTATAATTCTTTTAGCGACTGGTATAAATAACAGGTTTGCTGATCCAACTCCATAAATAGTTGCAACAAATGCAGTGGCTATTCCTATTCCTATTTTTGAGGGCTCAGCTACATTTTTTAGCACGTGTATGAGGCCAAGAATTGCTCCGATTATGCCTATTGTAGGAGCATAGCCACCAGCTGCATCATAGACCTTTGCTGCTCTTTTTATAATATCTTCGTAAGCATTTATTTCTTGAATAAGGGTATCCCGAATAATCGCAGGCGAGATTCCGTCTATTACATAATTGATTCCGCGCCTAAGAAAAGGATCCGATATTCTATTTACTTCTTCTTGGAGAGCTAAGATTCCTCTTTTTCGTGCAATTATAAGGAGGTCTATTATAGTCTCTAAGGTTTCGTCGAAATTTACCTGTCTATTTAAAAAAATAAACTTTAGACTTCTTAGAGCAACTGTTAAATCTCTCATAGGAAAACTTAGAAGAACCGCTCCTAATGTCCCTCCAAAAACTATAATAGCTGCTGCCAGTTGCACAAGGTGAGCTGTGGTTCCGCCTTCTGCAATATTTCCTGCAACAACAGCACCGATCCCTATAATTAATCCTAATAGAGCAATTAAATCCATTTTTTCTATTATAATCTGCACTAGTCTATTTATCAAGGTTTTTTATCTATGCAATTAATGGTTTTTTCCTCTATCTAAAAAGTTTATAAGATATAATAAATAGATGAAAAAAAGAGTTATTATTTTACTTGGCCCAACAGGTGTTGGAAAAACTGATATTTCAATTCGACTTGCTGAGCTTTTAAATGGAGAAATAATTAGCTCTGATTCAATGCAAATCTATAGATACATGGATCTAGGAACAGCAAAACCGTCTCTCGAGCAAAGGTCAAGGATTACTCATCATATGATTGACATCGCAAATCCTTGGGAATACTTTAGTACAGGTAGTTATATTGAAAAGGTAAGGTTAGTCCTTGAAGATGTGATTAATAGAGGCAAAATTCCTATTATTGTTGGAGGTACTGGCTTATATCTGAGAGCAATGACTGAGGGTATTTTTGAGGGTCCTG
>CAKZQH010000079.1 GCA_937139565.1 uncultured Nitrospiraceae bacterium
GCTGGTTATTCTCTTGGAAGAACACAAACTGCAAGCTCAAAAGCTGTAGGATTGGTTTTTCCTCTTTTAATGGTTGGCCTTTTGATTTTGCTTTTTATTGATCCCCAACCAGCCGGAGAACCAAGAGGGATGCTTCTTTTTTATAGTCTGAAAGGACCAGGTGCACAGCATGCTCCTTTGTTAATCTCTCTTGGAGCAGGGCTTATCATAGGAGTTCTTGCACAGAGAAGTAGATTCTGCACAATGGGTGCATTCAGAGATTTACTCCTATTCAAGCAGGGCCATCTTTTCTACGGAGTTTTAGGGCTTTTTGTTGCTGCAACGATAACAAATTTGATACTCGGACAGTTCAAGCCAGGATTTGAAGGTCAGCCAATTGCCCATACCATGCAGCTATGGAATTTTCTTGGAATGACCCTCGCAGGGCTGGCATTTACCCTTGCAGGTGGTTGTCCTGGCAGACAGCTTTTCATGTCAGGTGAGGGAGATGGCGATGCTGCAGTTTTTGCCTCAGGAATGATAGTCGGAGCTGCGATTTCTCACAACTTCGGACTTGTAAGCTCACCAGCAGGAATAGGGCCAAATGGTGCCGCTGCAACAATAATAGGTCTGATTGTTTGCGTAATAATTGGATTAACAATGAGAAGGAGGTAAAAAATGGCTGAAATAGTAGATGCAAGAGGGCTTTCCTGTCCTGAGCCTGTTCTTCTTACTCTTGAAGCAATAAAGAGACTTGGTAAAGGTGAATTAGAAATCCTTGTAGATACAGACACATCAAAGGAAAATGTATCCCGGGCAGCAAACTCTATGGGATGGCAGATATCTGAACTCATTAAAGAGGAAAGCTTTTACAGAATAAGGATAAAAAAAGACTGATGGGATTTTTGAAGGGTTTATTCAAGAAAAAAGCCCCTCGCCCCTCCCAACAACCCAGAGGTATTCTCATTTTCGAGAATACCTCTGAGGTCATAAGAGCAGAGGGAATTCTTAAGAGCAGAGGTTATGACATAAAAGTTGTTGGTCCGCCTGCCCATGTGAGAAAGGGATGTGACCTTGCCATTGAAATTCCTTTAGTCGAGGCAATGGGAATCTTACACATCCTGAAAGAAAATGGCTATCCACCGCTTGACTGGATGCCTGCAGATGATGGACTTTTAAAGCCAGTGGACCTTTTTCACATAAAAGACTTTGGAAGATATCTCATGGTTCGTGCTGCAAATATGAAAATCACAGTTCATAAAAGTTCGCTTACCATAGTGAATGTCTCTGGAGGAGGTTGTCCTGATGTTCCTTACTTAGCAACAGTGCTGGTAGGTAAGAAACTCACCGAGGCACCAAGGCCAGTTGAACTCGGTCATACCCTTTGTGGCTATGCTCTCCAGTTAGCCTATGATAAAATAAAAGAACTATGCTTGCCATCTTAGGCACAGTACCAGATGAGAAATTTCCCCTTTTGTGTGGGAAGGCCTCTCTAAGGGAAAACTTCTTATTATTAAATGAACGAGAAGTGCCAATTCAAAGAGGCACACCTGCCCTTGTAGTATCAGCAATAAAAATTTTAGAGGTCCTAAACAGGCAACCACCTTTTCTCTATCTTGTAGGAGACACAGGAAAAGGAGAGGGTAGCAGACAGCTTTACAGATTCTTCACGGAGGATGTTAAGAAAAGGGAGTTTAGCACCATTGTCTTTCACTACCTTATGCCAGATGCTGACTGGTGTAACAGGATTCTTCTTGCTATAGATGAGCTTAAGAAAAGACCCTTTCTCATTGCTGATGCAGGATTCATGTATGCGGCAAAAATGAGCGGTAATGCGCCTCTGTTTGACCTTTTCACCCCAGACCTCGGTGAACTTGCTTTTCTTGCCGATGAACAGGCTCCGCATCCATTTTATACCCGGGGATTTCTCCTTCAGGAGGAGAACAAAGTTGAGGAACTCATAAAGCGTGCTTATGAGCACAGTAATGCCTCAAGATATCTCCTCATAAAGGGACGGTCAGATTATGTGGTGAAAGAAGGTAGAATTCTTAGTGTAATTTCTGAGCCATTGATTGAAGCCCTTGAACCAATTGGAGGAACAGGAGATACCATAACTGGTATAGTCTCTGCTTTGATAGACGCTGGATTTGATGTTGAAAAGGCATGCTATATGGCAGCAAAGATAAACAGACTGGCAGGAAATCTCTCAAACCCTGATCCCTCAACCCAGATCAGCCATATAATAAAATTTCTCCCCCTTGCCTTCGAACAAATTTAAAACCCATTCTCACTTTTCTTACTTGTCATTGCGATCCCCCTTTCCTGTCATTGCGCCCCCCCTTTTTTCCGTCATTGCGCTCCCCTCTTTCCTGTCATTGCGAGGAGCGTTAGCGACGAAGCAATCTCGTCTTTTCTCCTACTTGGATGAAATGAGATTCCTCACTTCGTTCGGAATGACAGAAAAGGGTGTCATTTGCGAGGAGCGGGATTCCTCACTTCGTTCGGAACAGGCTCCGCAATCTCGTCGTTGCCTCCTACTGGGGCGAAATGAGATTCCTCACTCCGTTCGGAATAACAGTAGAGGAGAAGTCATTGCGAGCGTCAGCGAAGCAATCTCGCCTCTGCGTCATTGCGAGGAGCTTTAGCTCCGAAGGGATCTCGTCGTTAAAACGGCCTTTGGAGACTGCCACGGCCACTTCGTGGCCTCGCAGAGACACTCTCTTCGTCATTGCGAGCGTCAGCGAAGCAATCTCGTAGTTGCCTCTTTGTAGGCTTTACTCAGAGACTGCTTCGGGGCATCGAGCCCCTCGCAGTGACCGAAAGAGACTGCCAAGGCCACATCGTGGCCTCGCAGTGACGGATGTGGATGTCATTGACTCCCTTACAGTCATTGCGAGCAAAGCGAAGGGATCTTCTCGGCCTAAGTCAGACAGAAGGCAAATAAAAAAGGCGGTGGGAAAACCCACCGCCTTGAGAGCGGACACGATGAATTTTTAGTTTTTTAGAACCTAAGTGTGATGCCGTGTCTTACACCCCAGGCATCATCTGCATCTTTAACGCCTGGAAGCTTGTAAGCATCGCCTGGCCAGAAGTAACCACCTTCGATGAAGTAGGTAAGACCTTTGTCAATCTGGTAGGTAAGCTTTACATCAACTTCCCAACCAATATCTTTATCTTTCTTTGGTCTATTAGAAGTATCAGGATTATCATTAATTGCAACTGCTCTGTGGGCTCTTAACCAGTAGCCATAGAGTTCTGCTTTGAGGTCCTTTGTAATATCATAGGCACCACCGAGTTTTACATACTGCGTATTGCAGAGGCCTGATCGTAAAACGCGTTCATTATCTGTCCCCAATAAATTCGTCGTTCTTAACATGTTGCACGCTGATGGGGTAAGATACTCGTAAACGAAAGTGTAATGCTGTTCCTGACCTAAGGCTGTGATAAATCCCTCTCTCTTGTCAGTAGTGCTATCTTTGTCACCGCTTCCGAGTGCATACTCGAGTGTAAGGCTAAGAGGTATGCTCTTAAATTTGTAGTCAAGCCCTGCCATTATTGCCCATCCACGAAGTTTGATATGCTCAGCTCCAGGAACTTCACCATAGGTAATTTTTCCTGTCTGAAGTTCTAAATCTGCCCTTATTCCAATTCCTGTTCCTGCAATGTCATCGTAATTTCCCCTTAATCCAATGTTCCAAAGATGAAGATCAACAATTTTCTTTCCTGATGTAGTAATCCTAGGGTCATAACTCTGGTGATCCACATATGTTACATCACCGCTCATGCTCCAGCCTTTTCCCTGATAGACACCTAAAATTCCATAGGCAGTTGCATCATCATTTAGGGTTGTTTTGTTCTCATAAAAACTTTATCGTATGAACAGCAAGCGTCAGTTCCTTTAGAGGCTGCACATACACAAGGATTGCATCATCGCCAAAGTAGGTATGATCAAAGAAAAGTCCGTATCCAAGTTTAATGAGTTGACGACCAACCTTCACTCCTGCTGGAACACCAAGAAGTCCTGTTCCCTGATACTGAATCCATGCCTGACGGATGGTTATATCAGATTCTTTTGTGTTACCAAAGTCATAAACACCTCTTGCACCACCTTTCTGTAAACCCCAACCAATGTTATCTTTAGTGGGGTCATTTGGAGAAGACTCAAGCTCTATGTAGCCAGTGGTATTTGGAGATACTTTAGCCTCAAGATTAAGTCTTACACGATAGTCGTAATAAGCTTCATTTTTGCTGTATGCAATAGGCACTATATCGACCCAAATGGGATAGCTATCTTTATGCCTAACATAAGCATTGACAAAATAAGAGCCTCTGAATCTAAGTTCTCCGCCGAGAGTAATCTGGGTTTTACCTTTTGCAATTACTGCTGATGTGTCCGACGGAATTTCTGCTGGTGCTGCACTTGCCATTGCAACAAAGCCAAGAAGAAGAACAAACACTGCTAAAACACTTGTATATTTTCTCACTTCCTAACCTCATTGGGGTTAGTTCAGTTGCACTGTCAAAGACGGCACAATTAAGGCTAAAATTTTTTAGGACTTGATCCCATTCACTTTCATTCTCCTGCTCTCATTCGGAGACTTTTCTCATCGTGCCTGCCCTATCACCTCACTTTTCTGCATTAAATTCGTTGGAAACTTTAACATAAACACTTGAGTTTGTCAAGAAAATTTTTTATTAATTTCTGTAATTAAGGAACATTCTAAATCTATGTTTAATGTTTAATTACAATTTGGATTTTAAAGCGAGATTTCTTAATCCTTTAAAGGGATTCAATGTAAATTTTGTAAGCTTTATGAATTTGAAAATTTTAATGAACTTTTAATTTGTCATTGAGATTCTGAACTTTAACGAGAAGGAAAAAGCCTCTAAAACTTAAGATTTACCCAAAATAGACTTTTGGGAGCTTTGTATATAAGTGGTCGAATTTTTTATTGATACTGAATAACATTTAAGTAAAAACTTTCTATTATGGTAAAATTCTTATGAAGCTAATTTTATTATTGATATCTGCTATGGGGGTATGAATGTTAATAATTGGTGAACGGTTGAGTGTAATTTCAAAGGTAGTTAGAGAAGCCATGGAAAAAAGAGATGCAGAACCTATTAAGCGCATTGCAATTGAACAGTGGAAAGCAGGAGCTCATATGATTGAGGCCAATATTGGACCTGCTGAAGACATTGGAGATGAAATTATGGAATGGATGGTAAGAACTATTCAGGAGGCTGTGCCTTTACCTGTCTCTCTCGATACAACTAATCCGCTTGCTATGGAAGCTGGACTCAAAGTTCATAATAATGAATTTGGAAAACCACTTATTAACTCAACCTCCTTTGATCCTGAAAGATTTATCTTTTTGGAACTTGCAGCAAAATATAATGCACCTGTAATAGCACTCACAGTTGGAAAGGGAGGGCTGCCGAGAGATGCCGAGGAGAGAGTTGAAATTGCCCTAAAACTTCTTGAAAAGGCTCAGGAATACGGTATCTCCCTCGAAGATATTTATCTCGACCCATTAGTTCTTCAGATAGCTACTTCTCAGTCTCAGGCAATGGAGGTTGTTAAAGCTGTTCGATTATTTCGGGAGCTAAATGATCCGCCAATGAAAACTATTGTTGGGCTGAGCAATCTTTCAAATGGATGCCCAAAACATCTACGACCAATTTTGAATAAACATTTTCTTACCCTGTTGATGTATGAGGGACTTTCAGCAGCAATTGTAAATCCTGAAGAGGTAAGGGAAACAATAAAAACAGTTAATGTTCTAACTGGTAAGACTCTCTACGCTCATTCCTATTTAGAAATTTGAGGTGTGTGATGAAGTTTTCAATTATCAAGGAAAGCTACACTGGTAGTGTTCCAGAGATTACATTTGGAAAAAATCGCAAAGTCTCTTTCGGTGGGGAGAAATCCCTACCCTTTCTATTTTTTGAGGGAGAACATCCCCATAAACCCCTTATTTCTTTTGAAGTACAAGACTCTCCTCCACAGGATTATCCAAAGGAGCTTGCAAAGGTATATTCCTCTGTGTGGGATGATCCTGTAAGATGGGCTAAACTATGTGAATCCTTTGGAGCAGAAGCTATTGCCCTAAGACTTATGAGCATCCATCCAGATACCACTGATGCTAAAGCCGAGGATGTGGCTGATAAGTTAAAAAAATTTCTCAATGAGATAGACCTTCCACTAATTATTCTTGGTTGTAATCATACAGAAAAAGATGCAGAAGTTCTCCCTATTGTGTCTGATGTGGCAAGAGGATTCAACTGTATTATTGGAAAGGCTCAGGAAGGTAATTATAAAACCATAGCTGCTTCAGCTATGGCAGGGGGGCACAGTCTTATTGCCATGTCCGAACTCGATGTAAATCTTGCAAAGCAATTAAACATTCTTATTACTCAAATGGGCTTTCCTGCCAATAAACTCATTATAGATCCAATGTGTTCTGCCTTGGGTTATGGATTTGAATATACCTATTCAGTTATGGAGAGAATAAGAATAGCAGGACTTATTCAGGGAGACCCTATGCTCTCCTCTCCCATGGTTGCAGATGTAGGTTTTTATGTATGGAAAACAAAAGAAACTCAGGCAGAGGATGAAAACTCTCAGTGGGGAAGTCTCCATGAGAGAGGAATAATTTGGGAAGCAGTAACTGCTTGTTCATTTTTGCTATCAGGAGCAGAACTTCTAATAATGAGGCATCCAGAGGCAGTTAATTTGGTGAAATATTTTATTGAGGATTTGATCTCTACAAAGGAGAAATAAATGGCTCTTACTGGTATAGAAATTTTTAAGCTTCTTCCAAAAACAAACTGCAAGAAATGCGGATTTCCCACCTGTTTAGCCTTTGCAATGAAAGTTGCACAGGGTCAAGCAAAAATAGAGGATTGTCCTGAAGCCTCTGAAGAGATAAAGTCAAAGCTAAGAGATGCTGCTACACCACCGATAATAGAGGTTCAGTTTGGTACTGATAGTATGAAGCTTAAAATCGGTGGACAGAATGTTCTTTTCAGGCACGAGAAAAAATTTTTAAATCCAACAGTATTAGCCTTAGAAGTAGCAGATGATGATTCAGAAATAGAAACCCGCATCGATGAGGTTTTAAACTCTTCCATTGAAAGGGTTGGAGAGACTTTGAGAATTGAGGCTATCTATCTTAAAAATCGTTCTGCTGACATTAGTAAATACAGAGATGCTTTGGAGCGAATCCTGAAAAAAGCACCTCAAATACCTCTGATTCTTGGAGTTTCAAGTAGTGATATTGCCATCGATAGTCTATCTATTCTCAAAGGACATAGACCAATTTTGCATGGAGCAACAGCGGAAAATATAGAGGAAATGGCTAAGGTTGCAGCTAAATTCAATGTTCCCCTTGTAGTAAGCGCTAAGGGAGTAGAAGCAGTTATACCTTTGACTGAGAAAGCTAAAGCACTTGGAGTAGGGGATTTGATCATTAACGCTGAACCAAAAAGCATTGGAGAGCTTTTGAGAGATAATACCTTTATAGCCAGAGGAGCATTAAAAAAACAAATCCGCTCTGTCGGTTATCCAATAATAACTTTTGCATGGGGTAAGGATGATTTTTATGAAACCATTGTCTCAACTGTTGGAATTTTAAAATACTCCTCTATATTGGTGCTCAAAAGAACATTACCGTGGAAAAATCTAGCCCTATTTACCATCAGACAAAATATTTATTCGGATCCTCAGGTTCCTATGCAGGTAAAACAGGGAATTTATAGGGTAGGTGAACCAGATGATAAAAGTCCTTTTATTGTTACCACTAATTTTGCCCTTACCTACTTTTTAGTTAAGGGAGAAATTGAAAACAGTAAGATTCCAGTTTGGCTTGGAATAATGGATTGCGATGGATTAAGCGTGCTCACTGCTTGGGCAGCAGGTAAATTTTCTGCAAGTAAAATAGCTCAGTTCGTTAAAGAAAGTGGCATTGAGGAGAAACTCAATCATCGGGAACTCATAATTCCTGGATATGTGGCTATGCTAAAAGCTTCAATTGAGGATAAGCTTTCGGGCTGGAAGGTAGTGATCGGCACAAAGGAAGCAAGTGGTATTCCAGCTTTTCTTAGGAATTATGTAAGGAGTAAAAATGATAGATGAAATTATAAAAATTGTGAATGAAGTAACTGAAAGTCTTTTCATTCAAATAGAGGAAAAGCTTGAGCAAAAGATAAAAGAACTGGGAGAAAACTATTCCATAGAACTTCCTGATACTGCATATGGATTGCCTCTAATTTACATCCTTGAGGCAGAAAAATTAACAAACCTCTTAGAACTAAAGGCTTTTCTAAGAAAAATTAAAGAAGAAAATGTTGAGGAGCTTTCTAAGTTTGAAACGGCTTCAATCAAGTATCTATATCTTGAAGAGATTAATCTTTCTCTTGAAATCTTAAGGGTAAGAAATAATTCTGATAAACTCTTTTATGGTTTTCTTGGAGATACCATCCAGAGAACCCTCGGGGTTCAACTAGTTGATGGAAGAATACCTGCTGTTTGCCTGCTTCTTGGTTGTATTGAAAGAGATAAATTGCTCGCTATAGTTAAAGAATTGAAGGAAAAAAGAATTCTCTCCTTTCTTGTAGGTCCCATTGCAGAGGATTTTATAAGAAGTGGTGAAGCTATAGGTTTTGATGCTTATGTAGTTCCTGTTGGTATAAATCCAGAAGAGGCAGTTTATGTAATCGACTGGGCAGTTAGAGCATCCCTTATTTTTGGAGGACAAACACCAGGCGATAAAAAGGCAATTATCGATTATGTGAGAAAGAGAATAAATGCTTTTTGCCTTGTTTTCGGAGAAATCGGTAAGAAAGAAGTAGCAATTGCAAGTGGTGCTTTTCTTTTTGCTATTCCAATTTTGACAGACCAAAAACTACCCGAGATTAAGCAGGAGGCTATAGCATCTTACCCCCTTTTAGTCTCAGAATCGGATTACACCAGAATTGTCAAGAAGGCGATAGAGTTAAGAGGGCTTAAAATCATTGTAGAGAAGCCGCCTATCCCTGTTTCTTATGGGCCAGCCTTTGAGGGTGAGCGAGTAAGAAAAGAGGATACCTTTATTGAATTTGGTGGCCAAAGAACCATTTCCTTTGAATGGGTAAGAATGGAAGAAGCAGATAGAGTTGAAGATGGTAAGATTGAAGTGATAGGTAAGGATTGGCGTGTGAGATATGAACAGGGTGGACAGATGCCTCTTGGAATCATCGTAAATGTGGCTGGAAAAAAAATGCAGAAGGATTTTGAACCAGTGATTGAAAGGCAGATTCACACTTTTATAAACGAGGCAGAAGGACTTTGGCATATCGGACAAAGAGACATTAACTGGATTAGAATAAGCAAAAAAGCAAAAGATGCTGGAATTAGCCTTGAACACATAGGTATAATTCTCGCAACCATGATAAAGGCAAAATTCCGTCTTATTGTTGACAAAGTCGAAGTTCTTCTTTATGTGGATGAGAATGAGGTAAGAGATCTTAGAGAACAGGCAAGAGAGGCTTATAAGCTTCGTGATCAGAGACTGGAAAAACTCTCTGACGAGGAAGTAGATGAATTTTACTCCTGCCTTCTTTGTCAAAGTTTTGCACCGCGCCATGTCTGCGTTATTACTCCCCAGAGACCGGGTCTTTGCGGTGCCTTTACATGGCTTGATGCCAAAGCATCCTATGAGATAGAGCCTACAGGTGGAAATCAGCCTGTTAGTAAGGGTGAGGTGATTGATACAGTTTGTGGAAGATGGAGCGGTGTAGATGAGTATGTGAAAAAACACTCAGGCGGAGGGATTGAAAGCATAAACCTTTATTCACTTATGGAAAATCCCATGACATCCTGCGGATGCTTTGAATGCATCGTTGCAGTAGTTCCTGAAGCAAATGGAGTAATGATAGTGAATCGAGGCTATAGTGGAATGACTCCTATTGGAATGAAGTTTTCCACTCTTGCAGGAATGATAGGTGGTGGTGTGCAGTGCCCCGGGTTTATGGGAGTAGGGATTAATTACATAACCTCTCCCAAGTTCATCAAAGCAGAAGGCGGAATTGTACGGATAGTATGGATGCCAAAAGAGTTAAAAGAGAGACTAAAGAATGCTCTAAATAAACGAGCTCAAGAAGAAGGAATTTCCGAGCTATACGAAAAAATTGCCGATGAAACCATATGTGAGGACGTAGAAGGTCTCATTGAATTTTTAACCCGGGTGGATCATCCTGCCCTTCAAATGGAGCCAATTATCAAGTAGGATTTAAAATGGCGGCGAAGGGATTCGAGTTAAATTGTCTAACTATAATATAAATACCGTGCATTTTCAATCTTAAACTATGGACCAACTTTTTGATAGAAGAGGAAATCAAAAAGAGAGCAATTAACTCATCAGCGTTCTTAATACCCTAACATAATAAAAAACATACTTAACAGAAAAAATCAAGAGGGCTGCACTCCTCTGTGGTTACTATATCAAAATGTCACACATTTTACTCTCTTACTTTTAGATGCATCCTATCTAAAGTAGGAGGCGTTATGAAAGCACTCCACTTAGTGAGGGAGGAAGAATAGAAAAGGCACGAAGTAATGATTCAAGTATTAAAAGGGGCACTTTTCAAGAATCGTGTGCCTCATTGTAGAACCTCATATTAAAAAGTTGTAAAAGTTCATATGCCCTCGATCTAATGATTTGCAATGGATTATTCCATTTTCCCTGTTTCAGTCTTTTAACCTGTAGCATAAGGTTAATCTCAAGAGTGCCCTTTCACTGAAAGTATCCACCAAGCCTTCTTATTATCTTTTCTATTCGGTTGTTAAGATTCTCTAATGCATTCGTCGGGTATATGGATATCTAAGAAAACAAAGATAATTGTCTATTTTTGATGAAAGTGATTTTATAAACGTGGGATATTTGTTTTTATATTGATTGCAGAGAGTTTCTAATTTCAGTTTTCCTTCCTTCCTCACAGTCTCTTTATAGATAGTCAACAAATTTGACCCCCTTTCCGCAAAAAATGACCCCTTTTTTGTTTACTATTTACTACAAAATAGAGATTAAGATAAATATCAGCTTATTGGTCGCTATCTTATCGATTGATAGCCACTTTCACCTTTAATACTTTCACCTGTTGCCAATTATACATACTTATCATTTCAGCTTATCTTCCTTTTTATAGAAAGGAGATAATAAATTTTTAGAGAGGCAATTGTATTTTACGATCTAAATTTAAAATTTTTGTGGTATATGATTTTAAGGGGAAATTAGGTATTAATAGAAGCTCATTGATTAAAGTAGGACCAAAGGGATTTAAAAAACTTGCTCCATATGTTGAACTAATTGCAAATCTTGAAGGGTTACATGCCCATGCAAATCCTATAAAAGTAAAACAATCCTAAAGTTTTCTAATCTTTCCTGATTCAAGTAGAAGATGAAAATCTCCAAGTCGTTCTGCTGAGTCTTTATCGTGAGTTGCGATGATTATTATTGAATTAAGCCTCTGTTTTAGCTGAAGAAGTATGTGTTCTATTATTTCTGTATTTTCTTGGTCAACAGAGGCAGTTGGCTCATCAAGAAATAAAATTTCAGGCTCAACAACAATTGCCCTTGCAATCCCCATTCTTTTTGTCTCACCTGTTGAAAGGGTAAGGGCATTCTGATTTTTCTTGTGAGTTAGGCTAACAAAATCAAGTGCTTCTTGCACTTTTTTTTGTATCTGTTCTCTTTTAAATCCTCTTATCTTTAATCCATAAGCCACATTATTAAAAACCGTTGTATTAAAAACTCCTACCTCTGGTAGTAGCAGTGTAATCTTTCTTCTTAAATTTAAATCATGATTTAATGTTTTATTTTCTCTCAAATAATTAATGTCACCTTTGTCAGGATTTTCTAAAAGTGAACAAATTCTTAAGAATGTTGATTTTCCTGAACCATTTGGACCCATCAACACATAAACTGCGCTTCTGTCAAAGAAAAAAGAGCAATCTTTAAGAATTTCTTTATTATTATAAGCCTTGTAAATATTCACGACATTAAGCCTTAACTCCATTGGTGTTTTATAGCTCCTTTTTTCTGGATCAAAAACAGTAAAAGATTTATTGTAAATGAGATTGCAAGAAGAATTATTCCAAGAGCTGTTGCAAGCTCAAAGTTGCCTTTGTCTGTTTCCATAGCAATCGTTGTTGTCATAACCCTTGTATATCCTTCAATATTTCCACCTACAATAAGTATTGCCCCAACTTCTGCCATAACTCTCCCAAGTGCTGCGATAATACCTACCATTATTCCATATCTTGCTTCCCTGATTATAGTAAATGATGTTTGAAGTGAAGTTGCTCCAAGCGTAAAAGAGGTAAGCTTGATAGAAGGATTAACCCTAACAGTTGCTGCATGGGTAAGTGAAACAATAATAGGAAATGCAAGTATTGTCTGTGCAATAATCATAGCAGTGGGCGTGTAGAGCAGGTTTAAAAAACCAAAAGGTCCACTTCGAGATAGCATTAAATAAAGAAACAATCCGACAACAACAGGAGGAAGACCCATAAAGGTATTATAAAGAGTTATTAATAAACTTCTTCCCCTAAATTTTTTTAGTCCTGTAAGGACTCCAAGGGGAAGCCCGAATAAAGTTGCAATACTAACAGCTATTCCCGAAACTTTTAAGGACAGAACAACTATATCAAGAAGCTGTTTGTCTAAATTTAGAATAAGATAAAAAGCCTGTTTAAAAGACTCTATAATAAAATTCATTTATTACTATTTGGAACAAACAGTTGATTCCCATGCTTATCTTTAAATGATGCTATTGCACTCTGGCCTTCTTTTGAAATTATCCATTTTATAAACTGCATTGACTCTTTATATTTTACATGTTTATGCCTTTGCGGATTAACTGCCATGACTGAATACTGGTTAAAAAGAACGGGATCACCTTGGAATAATAGGCCAATCTCAAGCCTGTCTTTAATAGCAAGAAAAGTGCCTCTATCAGTCAATGTATAGGCTATTTTTTCATTTGCAATTCTTAAGGTTTTTTCCATTCCTTGCCCTGCTTCTAAGTACCAAGTTTGTCCCTTAGGATTGATTCCTACCTTTTTCCATAATGATAATTCTTTTATATGAGTGCCTGAGTTATCAGACCTTGAAATAAATAGGCTACCACTAATAGCGATTTTTTTGAATGCTTCGTGAGCTGAGTTTGATGATTTAATGTTAGCAGGATCATTTAATGGACCAACGATTATAAAATCATTGTAACAGACCTCATTACGATTTACAAAGTAGGACATTCTTACAGCCTCTAACTCAAGCTCCTTCGCATGAACAAACAAAACATCACCATCTCCCCTTTTACCCATCTCAATTGCTGCTCCAGTTCCTCTTGCAATAACCTTTACCTTTATACCTGTTTTCTTTTCAAAATCTGGTAGAATATGCTTTAACAAGCCCGAATTATCAACAGATGTGGTAGTGAGAAGAATGAGAATATTGTCTGATGCATATACGGGAGTAAACAATAATATTAAAAACGATAAAACCAATAAACTTCTCACCTTATACCTCCTCAATTTTTTAGATTAATCAACAATTGAATAACAAAAACAGGTAAAATACTCTACTTCTTTCTAATTTCACTTTTATCGTTATATGTTTATAAAAAGGACTAAATTTTAAAATTTTTATGAATTTGCAAAAACATCTCAATAACTTGCTCATCAATCTCTGTAAGCTTTGTTGGAACATATTATATATTATATATCAATTATATATTATATATCAATGATCTTGATTTTAACAAATAATTTGCCAACTTGCTTATTCATTAAATTAATTAATCTCCATGCATATCTGTAAGGTGTATCCATTCATCTAACAGCCTTTAATATAGAATCAAGCTGTTTATTTTCTTCAAGAAGTAAAATTACTTTATATTTTTTAGTGTGGATACAAAATACTTAGTTAAGGATAAAAAGGCGAAAGGTAGTAATTACTCAAGTATTAAAAGAATCTCTGATTCTTAGACAAGCTCACAAGATATTAGGATTAAGCTACAGGCAGGTTTTAAGGATCAAGGAGAGATTCTCTCTTGAGGGCTTCGAAAGGCTTCTGCGGAAGAAACCCAACAAACCTCAGGCCTTAAAATTAGCTCCTATCTTAAAGAAGAAATCGTTAATAAAAAGTTCTCTTTATTTGGACTTTAACATACTTTATTTTAAGCTATGAAAGTATAAAGAAGATTTTTTTAGAGGAAGGTTTACATAAACCAAAACTCTTTTGTAACGCTGTAGCAAAAAATAAGGACGACTTTCCCTTTCTGTCCCGAGGGACACCTTGTTCAGTTTCCATGAACGTGCTTACAATTCCCTTGAATAGTAACCATTGCCTTTGTTGTTTGTGCTTTTTTAGAGAAATATGTTACGCTCTCCCTTCATGATTTCATCAAATAGCTCTTTGAGAAACTTCCGCATTGCTATTTTTCCTCGAAGTTCATTTTTTTCATCGAAATATTTCTTAATTAGTGATTCAATTTCTTCTTTTTTTATCCTCTCAAATGTCTGCTGATTCAGCTTATATCCACCCTTCTTTCTATCCTTCCTCTGTCAATGGGAGTTTCTTGCTGAGGCAAATAATTCTTAGGCGCATACATTTTCGTCACTGCAAGCCACCTGATGTCCAGAGGCAGTCTATGATAATTCTCCTGCTTTTGCAAATGACGGGGTATAAGTGTCAATGCAAGAGTTCAAAATGGATCAAAGACTCTACAAGAATATCCTGACTTTGTCAGATAAAATTTGTAAGTCATTGATATTTCAACAAAATACCTTCAAAATCTGCTCATTTTTGCA
>CAKZQH010000080.1 GCA_937139565.1 uncultured Nitrospiraceae bacterium
GAGATTGCTTCGCTGACGCTCGCAATGACTGGAGAGGGCGTCACTGCGAGGGGCTCGATGCCCCGAAGCAGTCTCTAAGTAAAGCCTGCAAAGGAGAAACGACGAGATTGCTTCGCTTCGCTCGCAATGACTCCTCTATCCGTCCCTGCGAGGCTTCTCCTTCGTCCCTGCGAGGCACTCCCCCTCTCCGTCACTGCGAGAGCACGAAGTGCTCGAAGCAGTCTCTAAGGAGATTGCTTCGTCGCTTACGCTTCTTGCAATGACACTTCCCCCCTGTCATTCCGAGCCCTTTCCCCTGTCATTCCGAGCCCATTTTCTTGTCATTCCGAGCGAAGCGAGGAATCTCGCTCCTCGCAATGACGTTTTAGCCCCTGATCTGATATAATTAGAGAGAAAAGCCAGCATTTTGGAGGAGAGGATGGAAATAGAGAAGATTTTGGACAAGATTAGAGATCTTATTGTTGGGGAGATGAAGGAAGAGTTTAAGATTTTTAGAGAGTCAGTAAGGGGAGAACTTGCTGGATTTAGGCTTGCGATTGAGTCAATGGATCGTAGAGTATCGAGCATGGGGGATGAGATAAGAGAGATACGTAAATCAATGGGAGTGCTCACTCAGAGGATAGATGAGACGAACAAGCGGATAGATGAAACGAACAAGAGGATCGACGATACGAACAAGCGGATAGACGAACTTCGAGCCGAGCTTAAGGCTGAGATAATGCAGAATACTGCGCGGATAGATGAGATAAACAAGCGGATAGATGAGACGAATAAGAGGATAGATGATACGAATAAGCGAATTGATGCACTCTATATAGAAACATCGAAGATTAGAGAGGATTTAAATAAGGCTCTCTCAGAAAGGAGAGTAATTGACGACATTCTTACACGGATACAGAGAATGGAGGAGAAAGTTTTTGCATAGAGAGTGTAAAGTTGCTTTTCCCTTTCACTGCGAGCCTCTTCCCCCCTTTCGTCACTGCGAGACCTCCACAAGGAGGTCGAGGCAGTCTCCGTTTCCCTGTCACTGCGAGAGCACGAAGTGCTCGAAGCAGTCTCTAAGGAGAGATTGCTTCGTCGCTTGCGCTCCTCGCAATGACACTTTCCCCATGTCATTCCGAGCGAAGCGAGGAATCACGCTCCTTGCAATGACGGGATTGCTTCCTTCTCGCTTACGCTCGAAGTCGCAATGACACCCCTTTTGTCATTCCGAGCCCTTTCCCCTGTCATTCCGAGCGAAGCGAGGAATCCCGCTCCTCGCAATGACGCCTTTTCCACCGTCATTCCGAGCGGAGTGAGGAATCTCGTTTAGTCCAAAGATGAGTAGGGAGAAGGGGTTTTAAATTTGTTCGAAGGCAGGTGGGAGAAATTTTATTATATGGCTGATCTGGGTTGAGGGATCAGGGTTTGAAAGCTTTCCTGCCAGTCTGTTTATCTTTGATGCTATGTAGCATGCCTTTTCAACATCAAATCCAGAGTCTATCAAAGCAGAGACTATGCCAGTTATGGTATCTCCTGTTCCTCCGATTGGTTCAAGGGCTTCAATCATGGGTTCAGAAATTACACTAAGAATTCTACCTTCTTTCACCACATAATCTGACCGTCCCTTTATGAGGAGATATCTTGAGGCATTACTGTGCTCATAAGCACGCTTTATGAGTTCCTCAACTTTGTTCTCCTCCTGAAGGAGAAATCCCCGGGTATAAAATGGATGCGGAGCCTGTTCATCGGCAAGAAAAGCAAGTTCACCGAGGTCTGGGGTGAAAAGGTCAAACAGAGGCGCATTACCGCTCATTTTTGCCGCATACATGAATCCTGCATCAGCAATGAGAAAGGGTCTTTTCTTAAGCTCATCTATAGCAAGAAGAATCCTGTTACACCAGTCAGCATCTGGCATCAGATAGTGAAAGGTAATGGTGCTAAACTCCCTTTTCTTAATATCCTGAGTGAAGAAGCTGTAAAGCTGTCTGCTACCACTTCCTCTTCCTATGTCTCCTATAAGATAGAGAAAAGGTGGTTGCCTGTTTAGGACCTCTAAAATTTTTATTGCTGATGCTACAAGGGCAGGTGTGCCTCTTTGAATTGGCACCTTTTGGTTATTCACAATCAAAAAGTCTTCCCTTATCGAGGCTTTTCCGCACAAGAGGGGAAAATTCTCCTCGGGCACTGTGCCTAAGATGGCAAGCATAACTCTTTTATCTTATCATAGGCTAACTGTAGCGCATAGCCACAAAGGGTATGGCCGAGTTCAATTGGCCGGGGTGCTTCGGAGAGTTTCTTTCCTACTAACATTGCAGCTAAGTAAGGAACATCAGGGCAACCTCCACCAGAGATATTTACTATGGTAAGAGAACTTTTATGCACTGTGATTTTCATATTAGCTGCACGAACCATGAGATAACCTCCAAAGTCTTTTATGTGAAAAAGATCCACTGGCTTTAAAAGTCCATCATCTGCAGGCATCCAGTCAAGCGGTGGATAGCCATTTTCTTTCAGGATGTGTAA
>CAKZQH010000081.1 GCA_937139565.1 uncultured Nitrospiraceae bacterium
TCCGAACGTAGTGAGGAATCCCGCTCTTCGCAATAACTCCCTCTGATGTCATTCCGAGAATGGCGAGGAATCTAATTGAGAGTCGTATTAAGATCCCTTCGCTTCGCTCGCAATGACAAAAAATTCACTGCAAGGTCACATGGAGGAGGAAAGAGATAGAGGCAGTTAGAGGGAAATCGGATAATGTAAACATAGCTTAGAGGGCGTGTCGACTGATCTGTAGTGATAACTCATTAATTAACAAAGGAATAATATCGTTTGTGGTAAAGAAAAAAATTTTTCTTGTTACAATATCATATCTTTTAGAAAATTTGCTTTCTCATGATCTGGCTATTTATTTCTCTAAAGACTTAGACTCAGATTTTAAAAAAATTAAATCTCTGACAAGACTTTCACAAATATCCCTGAAAAGACTCTCTATAGCGAGATTTTTATCTGCAATTAGGCTCTGTAAATCCCTTATAGTTCTAAAATAGGTATTAAATGGAGAGGAAGCTTTTATTTCTTTTATTTTATTGCCTTCGTTATCATAGAGAGTTGCTTGAACATCTAATAAAAGTTGGTATTCCAAAGTATTTAGTCCTATCTCAGAAATGGTTACGAGTCGATAATTGGTGATTTTAACATCAATAACTCTATTTGCTGAGGAATTTATCTCAAATCCATTTTGAACTAAAGTTTGATAAAGGATTCTTCTCATTTTATCCTGAAGTCCAGGCTCAAGCGTATTGTTTTCCACATTTCTTAGATAAATTTCGCTGATTGGCAAATCAGCTTTTGTATAAACACTATAGCCACAGCCATAAATAAAAGAGAGTGAGAGTAAAGCTAAAATAAACAGGATTTTCTTGCAATTAGTCAATAATATTTTCACAAATATTACTCCTTATTTATTCCTTAATAACTATGTTTACTAGTTTACCTTTCACTGGAATTACTTTTATGATCTCTTTGCCATTTATCCAACTCTTTACCTTTTCATCATGAAGGGCAATTCCGACAATATCATCGTTACTTGCACCTTGCGGAATCATTATTTTTGAACGCACCTTGCCGTTTACCTGAACTACAAGTTCAACCATTGGTTCCACAGCCAAATCTTCATCATAGGAGGGCCAGGTTTGATTTAAAATAAAACCTTTTTGCCTTATTAAGCTCCATAGTTCCTCAGCTAAATGGGGTGCAAAGGGACTAAGTAAAATTAAAAAGTTCTTTAATGCAAATTTTAAAACTGCTCTCTCTTCATCGTCCTTTGGTTCTAATGAATAAACTTCATTTACAAACTCCATAAGTCTTGCAATGGCTGTATTAAATTGATACTCCCTTTCTATATCAATTGTCACTCTTTTTATTGTTCTATGAGTTAAGCTTACAATGCGCATAATTAGAGATTCTTTATCACTCGAAGGTATATTATTTGTGCCTTCTTTTTTCTCAATAAGAGATTTAATATCAATTGACGAATAATCCTTTTTTAACCAGTCATAATGCTTATAAAAAAGAGCATATATTCTCTTTAGAAATCTATGTGCACCTTCAACACCATGACTTGACCATTCAAGGTCCTTTTCTGGCGGAGCTGCAAAAAGTGTAAACACTCTAACTGTATCTGTTCCGTATTGATCTATCATTTCATCTGGATCGATAATATTCTTCTTTGATTTTGACATTTTCTCAACTCTTCCTATTTGGACCTCACTTCCACAATAAATACACTTACCCTCTTTTACTTCCTTTGGAAAAAGCCATTCGTGTTCAGGACAACGATAACTTTCCATACATACCATTCCCTGAGTTAAAAGTCTTTTAAATGGTTCATTGAAGGGAACAATGTTAAGGTCACGAAGCACTTTTGTAAAAAATCTAGCATAGAGTAGATGAAGAACAGCATGTTCCACACCACCTATGTATTGATCAACAGGCATCCAATATTTAATCTTATTAGCTAAGAAAGCTGTCTCGCTTTCTAAGGAACAATATCTAAGAAAATACCAAGATGAATCCACAAAAGTATCCATTGTGTCTGTCTCTCTTGTAGCCTCTTCTCCACATTTTGGACACTTTGTTTTATAAAAATCTTCAACATATTTAAGAGGAGACTCTCCCTTTCCAGTAAGATTTATATTCTCAGGTAAAATAACAGGTAGCTCCTTTTCAGGAACTGGTACAATTCCACATCTATCACAATAGATTATTGGAATAGGAGTTCCCCAATAGCGCTGTCTCGATATTCCCCAGTCTCTAAGTCTATAATTTACTGTCTTTTTGCCAAAGCCCATCTTTTCAATATAATCTGCCACTGCTTTTTTCCCCTGAGAAGAAGGAAGTCCAGAAAATTCACCTGAATTAACCATTACACCCTCATTTTCATAAGCTTCTTTTAAAGGATTTGGAAGTTCCTTATCAAAAGGCTTTATGACAACCTTCACAGGTAGCCCAAATTTAATTGCAAATTCAAAATCTCTCTGATCATGGGCAGGCACACTCATTATAGCTCCGGTACCATATTCCATAAGAACGAAATTAGCTATCCATATAGGAATCTTTTCGCCATTTAAAGGATTAATAGCGTATTTTCCTGTAAAGATTCCTTCTTTTATTTCTGGTTCACGCTGAAGCTGCCTTATTTTCCTCAAAGCCTCTTTGTTATTACAAAGCTTATCAGAGAGTGGATGTTCTGGAGAAATACACATAAAGGTAACTCCGAAAATAGTATCTGGCCTTGTAGTAAATATTCTAAGCCTATCGTTTATCCCTTCTATTAAAAAATCTACTTCAACTCCTTCGCTTTTTCCAATCCAATTGCGCTGCATGGTAAGAACCTTTTCAGGCCATCCTGTCAAAGTATCGCAATCATTAAGCAATTCTTCTGCATAGGCTGTAATTTTGAGAAACCATTGCTCTAGTTCCTTTTGTTCCACTGTGGATTCACATCTCCAGCAAGCTCCATCTATTACCTGTTCGTTGGCAAGAACTGTCATACATGAGGGACACCAATTAACAAAAGAAGCTTTTCTATAAGCGAGTCCTTTTTCATATAATTTTAGGAATATCCACTGATTCCATTTGTAGTAATCGGGATGGCATGTAGTAACTTCTCTTCTCCAATCATAACTTAAGCCCAGTTTAATAAGCTGTTTTTTCATGTATTCAATATTCTCATAAGTCCATTTTGCAGGATGAACGCCATGTTTGATTGCAGCATTTTCAGCAGGAAGCCCAAAGGCATCCCATCCCATAGGATGAAGAACATTGAATCCTTTCATCCTTTTGTATCTTGCAATAACATCGCCTATTGCATAATTACGAACATGACCCATGTGAATTCTTCCTGAGGGATATGGAAACATCTCTAAACAATAAAATTTCTCTTTTGAGCTATCTTCATCTACTCGGAATATTTCATTTTCAATCCATTCTTTCTGCCATTTACTCTCTATTGCTTTGAAATCGTAATGCTGATGCATACTACCCCCACCTGTTATCTATTTGCAGTATTATATAGAGAAAAATAGCAAAAATTCAAACCACTGCGGTGTAAAAAAAGCCTTTATTATTTAATTTGATACTTTCCTCCAACTAAGATAAAGCACCTGCCAACCTTGCTTGGAAAGATAGTTTAGAATTTCCTGAGCTCTCGTGTATCTTTCTTCATCATAATTTGCAAAGGGATCATCAAAAACCATAAAGTGTTTATTTTCACCAAATATAGCTTCAATGAGTCCTAATCGGCAGGCAAATAGAAATTGATCTCGTGCTCCTGCACTTAGATCTTTCAGAGCTCTTTCTTTCAGAGTATTATCTATTATTTCAAAAACATGAAGACTTTCTAAGTTACTTGTAGAATCCTTTAACTGTAAATTCTCCACACTCCCCCAATCAATTTTCTCATACTTTTGGGTCATTTTTTTAAAATGCTCTGAAGCTTTTTCCTTAGCCTTTTTTAACTTGTCCTCCCAATACCTGTCCTTAGCCACCTTGAGTATATCTTTAACATATTTAAGCATTTCGCCATATTCTTGAGCCTTTTGAATAGTGTTTTCTAACTTTTTCACCTTTTCTCTTAGTGTCTCAAGAGAGGTTTTATCTAAAATTTTGCTGGTTTTACCTTCTAATTTAGCTATTTCCTCTCTCAATTTATTTATTTCCTTGTCTATGTAGTCTCTTTGTATTTTTATTTCATCTAATTCCTTTTCAAGTCTGCTTAAATCCTTATTTAAATGTTCTTTTATCTCTCCAAAAGGCAAGCTATCAATTATTTTTTCAGTTTCTCCTTTTTTAAGTTCAAGATTTTCTCTATCTAAGCCTTTAATTTGCTCTTCAACTTCTATCTTTTTTGAGCTTAAGAACTCTAACTCTTTTGCTAATGCGCTAAGTTCAGCAGAAAGCTTTTTGTCCTTCTCATATAAATCTTTAAGTCTTTCTTCTGTTTTCTGTCTTTCAACTAACTTTTTATCTATTTCTCTAATTTCATTTTGCAGAACTATTCTTTCCTCTATTAATTCCTCTTCCTTTTTACCCTCAAGAATTGTACTTTTTTCTCTCTCTAGATCAGCAATTTCTTCTAATTTTTTTACATAATGAAAGAGGTTTTCTAGGGTTTTAAACTCCTTTTCTAATTTATCAACAAGCTTATAGATTTCATCAGAACTTCCTCCATATAGAGTAATTTTAAGTTTTTGTGGTATTTCTAAATTTAGCCTTCCTTTGTGCTCACCTTTGTAAGTATCTGAAACAAGAGTATCATTAACTTTTAAATCAATACTTTTATCAATCTTATCAATTTCAATAAAAATACTGCCCTTTAAAGTTCCCCTTTGATAGAGATTCCATTGGGTGTAATATTCTTTAAGTATGTTTAAATTTTTCTCGATATATTGTCCTGTCTCATCCTCTAGCTTTTTATGCTTTTGGTTAATTAAATTTAGCCTATTAATCCTCTTTTCTATTTCTTTAATTTTCTCATCTTTTCTAATTCTTTCATTTAAGATTTTATCCAGCTCTTTTTTTTGCTCTTCTAATTTTTCTCTTTCTAAGGTTATTTCCTTTTTGGAGTCTTCGTGCTTTTGCCGTACTTGATCCTTCTCAATAATTTGTTTGTTGATCCCTTCTAAATCCCTTTCAGCTTTTTCAATTTCTTCACATTTTTTTATAATTTCTTTGTGATTTTTGAGAGACTCTAAAATCTTAAGTTGCAATTCTATTTTATTAAACAAATTCTCTTTTTCATCTTTATATTTTTTTAATTTCTCAAGCTCTAATTTATCCTTTTCATATTGCCTGTAATCAGTTTCTTTCTCTAAAAGCTCCCTTTTAAGAGAGTTTAGTTCAGCAAGGTAGTCGTGATATTTTGAGCTTTTATCTGTTTTTTTTATCCCTCCTTTTTCTCCAATAATGTTATTGATGAATTTTATTATCTCATCTATCCTATTTACACCTGAAAGCTCTTCAAAAATTTGGGGAGAAATTTTTGTAGAGAAGTTTTCTTGCTCAAGGATTATTAGATTTATTAGGTCCTTAAAATTCTTACCAAGAATTTCCTTTAACTTTTTATCTCTATCCGAGGGTGAACCTTGTGGAAGCTCTCTTAATTTAGGGGAACTTCTATTACAGTCTATCTCAATCTCAAAGTCCCTTCCTTCATGTTCAAAGGTAAGCTGAAGATAGGGTTTTTCATTATTATACCAGTTCCCTTTTTGCGCAATGCTACTTATTGTACCGCAAAGACAGTCTTTAATAGCCTCTACCAGGGTGCTTTTGCCTTCTTCGTTGTTCTTTATGACTGGAGTTACTCCTTCTTCAAAGGAAAATTCATGTTTGCCTCCGTATTTTTTATAATTATAAAGCCTAATTGCCTTAAGCCTCATCTTTTACTCTTTCAATAAAATCATTTATCGTATCAAGGCTTCTTCTTCTATAAAGAATATCCACTATAAACTCTTCTGCCTTTTCAATAATTTCCTCATTTCTTTCTTTTTTGAAATTCTCTACAACTACTGAGAGAGTATCAAAAAAATCAAGGGAAACGCTTGGTTCATCCTCATAATCAATCTTTTTTAGAGACCTTCTTGCCTGAGGAATCGCCTTTAAAAGCTCATTGACAGTTTCCTTAAAATCCTTAGGTAAAATGAGATGTAAAAAGGTTCTTTCATGACAACTCTCTAAAAGAGTTTTTAGTTCCTCCAAAGCATCTACTCTTCTTTTAATAAATTGGGTAGAGTTATCTAAATGTTTTTCATTAATCCTCACAGCACCTCTACTTAACTCTACTACAATGTATGAACCTTTAAGCTCTCCAAAATAGGAAGGAAACTCAAAAGGTATTAGCACTCCTGCATAGGCCGATTTTTGTGAAACTCTCTTACATTTATGAAAGTGGCCAAGAGCAATGTAATCATAAAAGGCTTGGTCAAGCTCATGCAATTTAATAAATCCATCATCCTTACCTACACTGCCATGCACAACAGCAACATGGTAAGAGGACTCTGACTTATTGGTTTTAGGTAAAGAGAAAAAACCACCATAAAAGGTTATATCACCTAATGTGAGCTTTGGATTTTCAGGGGTAAGCAGATGAATATTACTAGGTGCATTCAGGAAAATTGCTCTTTTATAAATGCTATCCTCTGTATAGGCATCATGACCTGTTACTTCTTCTTTATATTCACTCCCTCCACCTGGAATAATTATAAAATGAAGATTAGAAAAACCTTGAAAAAGCGCTAAAGTCTTCTCAACGATGTAATCACTCTCCCTGTTAGAGTCAAAAAGATCCCCTGATATAAGAACATAGCTCAAACCCTGCTGTGATGCCCGTTGAAGCAAAGACCTAAGAATTTCTATCTGAAAATCAAAAAATGAGCCATCAAAAAAAGTAGGCTTTATTCCCAAATGAATATCTGAAATGTGAAGCAACCTAATAGGTGTTTCTGCCAATCTTTCCTCCTTACAAGAATAGATACTTATTTAATAAACTATTTCCTGATAAATCTGTCAACCAAGCTTAAAAATTAACAGCGAATGCGTGCATAGACAATATATCTTTATATATACTCTCTTATATATACAACTTACAACTCATGGGATAATTCTGACAAAGACTTTTTGAGCGAAATGGTAAAAATTTAAATCAAATACATGAGTTGAGTATCAATATAATTTTCTATTTTAGGGAAAATAGGAAAAAGCTAAATAGTTGACATATGTTAAAGCTTTATGATAATTTTATTTGAAATTTGCTTGGAAACTTAAAAAGATAAAGTTTGCAAAGAAGGGCTAAAAAGGTTTAAAATAAAAGTCAGATCATTCAGATTTTAATAAAAAGAATAATATGCGGGTGTAGCTCAGCTGGTAGAGCACAACCTTGCCAAGGTTGGGGTCGCGGGTTCAAATCCCGTCGCCCGCTTTTTTATTGGCGACGTACCCAAGTGGCTAAGGGAGCGGTCTGCAAAACCGCCATTCGCCGGTTCGAATCCGGCCGTCGCCTTTTTTGATGCAACCATTAGGTGTTCATACATCAATAAAAAGCAGCCTACTCAATTCAATAGAAGAAGCTGTTGAATTGGGCTGTAATACCTTTCAAATTTTCCTCCACAGCCCTCAGGTTTGGCAGATTCCTGAGTTCGATGATACTACTACTGAAGAATTCAAAAAACAAAGGAAGCTGAATAAGCTTAATCCTTTATTTGTCCACTCTTCCTATCTTATAAATCTTATATCCTCTAATCCAAAAACCATCAATTCATCGAAATATCTCTTAAAAAGAGAGGTAATGGCAGCGGACAATCTTGAGGCAGACTATTATGTCATTCATCTAAAAGATAATAAAGACATGGAAAAAAATGAAATATTCAAAAAAACTTTTGAGGGTTTCAATAGAATAGAAGACCTTAAGGGTTGTAAAATCTTAATAGAAAACACTGCAAAGAGCAAAATCACAGCCAATATTACTGATTTGTTTGAAACTTATGAGAAAGTTAAGACAGAAAATATTGGAGGTATCTGCATCGATACCTGTCATCTTTTTGCTGCTGGTTATGACATTACTAAAGATGAAGGGATAAAGAGATTTATTGATGAAGTTCAAGCTTACGGAGATTTCAGTTTAATAAAATTAATCCATCTAAATGACTCAAAAGCTCAGGTAGGCGCAGGAATTGATAGACACGAACACATTGGTAAAGGATACATAGGGATGGAGGGCTTCTTAAATTTTTTAAGTATAAAAGAGCTCTCTCACATCCCTCTTATCCTTGAAACTCCCAAAAAAAGACTTGAAGATGACCGAAAAAATCTCAACCAAGTAAGAAAAATTCTTAAGAAGTTAAGATCTTGAATATCTCTTCATATCTTGCAGCAGCCTTTTCTACTATTTCATCAGGAAGAACAGGTGCTGGCGGCTTTTTATCCCATTTGATGGAAATAAGATAATCTCTCACAATTTGCTTATCATAACTATCCTGTGATTTTCCGGGTAGATAATCTTTAATAGACCAAAATCTTGAAGAATCAGGAGTCAAAAGCTCGTCAATCAATATGAGTTTGCCATCATAAAAACCATATTCCATCTTTGTATCCGCTATTATTATTCCCTTTTTCTCCGCAATTTCTGAGGCTTTTTTGTATATGGTTACGGTTAGGTCCTTTACTTTTTTTGCAATCTCATCTCCAAGTATTTTAACTGTTTCATCAAAGGTAATGTTTATATCATGACCTTCTTCAGCTTTAGTGCTCGGAGTATAAATTGGTTCAGGAAGTTTAGCTGACTCAACTAATCCTTCAGGAAGTTTAATTCCGCAAACAGTGCCTGTCTTTTGATAATCCTTCCAACCTGAACCTGTAATATAACCTCTAACAATGCATTCTACGGGAAGAGGTTTTGCTTTTTTAACGAGCATGCTTCTTCCTTCCAGTATTTCCGCATATCTCCTTAGGGATTCTGGAAATTCAGATACATTTGCTGTCACTAAGTGATTTTCTACTAAATCTTTCATCTGATTGAACCAAAATAAGGAAATCTGTGTTAATACTCGTCCCTTTCCTGGAATGCCATTTGGCAATACCACATCAAAAGCAGAAACTCTATCTGTAGCCACTATCAGTAAATAATCATCAATTTCATAAATGTCTCTTACCTTCCCTCGTTTTAAAAATTTAACCCCTTCCAAATTAGTTTGTAGCACCACTTTGTTTCCCATAATATCCTCCTTATCTCATATTTTTAGCAAATACATGCCCTTTCCAAGACTGAGGGCATTTCTTATTGCATTTTTCACAAAATTTTTTGATGCCCAAAGGGCTTCTTTAGCATCATAACCGAGGCAAAGAAATGAGACAAAGGCAGAGGAAAAGGCACAACCTGTGCCATGATAATGCCCTGAAAATTTCTCTCCTTGAGCTACATGCAGATTCTCACCGTCATAAAGATAATCTGATGCTTCCTCAGCAAGATGACCTCCCTTTATAACAACAAGTTCTGTGCCCATTCTATGTATAACTTTTGCAGCCTCTAGAAGACTCTCCTTTGAATCTATCTTTATGCCTGATAGTATCTCTGCCTCTGGAATATTGGCTGTAACTGCCTTAGAAAGGGGAATTAGTTTTTCTTTAAGAGTTAATAATGCCTCCTTTTCCATAAGCTTAGTTCCTGTGGAGGATTTGATAACAGGATCAATTACAAGATTTTTTATTCGATACTTTTTGACATTTTTTATCACACATTCTATACATTCTCTATTAAAAAGCATGCCTGTTTTTGCACCATATGGCACTATATCCTTTAATAGCGAACTAAACTGAATATCAATCAGATCGGCAGATAGAGGATAAATCTTCTTAACCAATGTTGTGTTTTGAGCTGTAAGTGCTGTAATGACACTTATTCCATAAACTCCCAAGGAGTTGAATACCTTTAAATCCATTTGCACTCCAGCACCTGCAGTAGGATCAGAACCTCCTATGGTTAAAGCAACCTTCATTTTTTCCTCTCAAGATTATTTATTAATTCAGCACCGTATAGAAAAACTGCCCAAGCATAAAAAAGCCACATGAGAAGAGCTAAGAAAGTAGAGATAGAGCCGTAAAGGGTGCTTATTTTAATAATTTCTGAAACATAAAAGGCAAATAGATGCTTTGCTAATTCAATTAAAATAGTTGTGATCAATGTACCGATTATTACAGAACCAAGGCTAATTTTTTTATTAGGCAGGAATTTATAAAGTAATCCAATAACAACAAAGATTAGTACAAAAGTAATAACATATTTCAAAAAAAAGTGGATTATTAAACTATGTTGAAAAATGCCATTATTCCCAAAAAACTTTATAAGATATGAAATAAAAAAAGTAGCACCTACAGCAAAGATGATGAGAAAAACTATAAAAATAGATAGAAGAAAAGAGAGTAAAAAATGCCTTCTTTTTGATATTTTAAAAATTTTATTCAAGGAAAATTCTATTGCTGTAAATAACTGCAAAGAAAAAATTCCGTAAAGTATTATTGAAATTTCATTTATTCCCTTTAGCATTAACAGTTTTTTTATGTCCTTTATCATTTGAATTTCCAAATTAGGAAAAAGAAACACCATTTTGCTGTAAACAAATCTTATCACCGTATCTTCCTGGGTAAAAGTTACAAGAATATTTACAATAAACATGCTTAAAGGGATTAGTGATAAAATAGAAAAAAAGGCAAGGGCTGCACTTAAGTATATCCCTTCATCTTTATAAAAATCCTTAAAGCTAATTAAAAAAGATTTGGAAAACTTTGCTATCATATGCTATTTATAAGCCTCTCAGCATTGAGAAAAAATATTTTATTAAGAAGATTATCTGGAAGTCCAAGATTTTTTAGATTATCCACTTCTTTCCTCTGGTCTGCCCAAGGTGAATCAGTGCCAAATAGTACGAAATGAGAGGGATGCTTGAGCAACAGTTCCTTTATCTTCTCCTCAGAGAGCCAACCAAAAGAAAAAGAAATCTCCATGTAAATTTCTTTGCCAATAATTAATCTTTCAACATCTTCCCACTGTTTCCATGCACCTAAATGAGTTGTTACAAATTTTAATTCAGGAAATCTATTAATAACATTAATAATTCTTTGAGGAGAGGCTATATCCCAATGAGGAAAGCTTATATCATATCCGCAGTGCATTACTATCAAAAGATTATTTTCAACTAAACATTCGTAAATTAAAAAAAGCCTTTCCTCATCAATAGAGAAATCCTGATAGAAGGGGTGCATTTTTATTCCTAAGAAGCCTTCTGATTTTATTTCTTTAATATGCTCCTTTACTCTATTATCAGCGGGATGAACCGAAGCGAGAGGAATTATTCGGTCAGAACGAATCTTTTTGCTCCATTTTAGAATTGGTTCAAATTGTTCTGGTTTGGTCGCAATATTGCACAAAATAGCCTTCTCTATGCCACTTTCATCCATTGACCTTATAAGAGCAGAAAGAGTTCCATCCAAACAGGCCTTAACAGGGCCTTCTTGTAATTTCTTCATTGCTCTTTCAGCTATTTCATCAGGAAAAGCATGGGTGTGAAAATCTATAATAGGCATAGAATATATTTTATATTTTAAGACTCTAATTTAGCAAATACATGTTTCCCAAATTAGATTTATGATAAAAACATGAAAAAATTTTATTGCTTTATTGAAAAATTTAAATAAAATTAAAAATAAAAACTTGTTATTATATTTTTATCTATGACTCAAAGAATGCTTAATTTTGATCTTCCTGCCCCTTAAAAATTTGTTTTTGGTGTCTATTTTTCAAAAATTATAGAAAAAAAAGGAGAGCTTTTATGAAAATTTCAAAACTGATTAAGCTTATTAGCTTTGTTAGCATATTATCTTTCATATTTCTCTTTGTTATTTTTTATTTTACACAAAAAGATTCTCAAAAAAATGTCCAAACCCTTGTAGACCGCGATCTTCAACTATTAGTCGCATATAAGGATATTTATGGTCATGGTTCACAGACACTTGCTTCAGTGAGAAATATTCTTGCTGCAAATGACGAACAATCTAAAAAGAATGTGGAAAAATATTACAAAGAATTGATTAAAACAATAAACGACGCAATTACTATTGCTTCTCCTTCTATGCAAGAGGAGATTAAAAAAATTCTTAAAATGTGGGAAACCAATTATTCTCTTATTGGTGAAATAATAAAACTGACAGAAATGGGCAAAAAAGAGGAAGCCTTGAGAAAATCTCAAGAACTTACGAATTCTTTTAGAAAAACGAGAGAAATAATACTAAACATAACAGACACAGAAAAATCTAAATTTGTAGCAGCAAAAGAAAAAATGGCTTATACAATGAAGCGAAATTTCTATTTATTCACAGGAATATTTTTATTTGCAGCTCTAAGCATTAATGTTCTACTCTTTTTTATGAGCAAATCACTAAAAGCCATTCCTGAGATGGCTCTTAAAATGGAAGAAATAGCAAAGGGAGCAGATAGAGGAGATATAGGAACTATAGAACTTAATAGGTTTGAAGATAGAAATGATGAAATAGGCCTAATAGCAAGGGGTATTAAAAAAGTGGATAAGTTCACCCAAAATGTAATAGAAAACATAAAAAATTCTCTTTTAACAATCCAATCAGTTATTGAAACTATTGAAAATAATGTAGATGTTTTAAAGAAAAAATCATTCGACCAGACATCTCAATCCCATCAAATCGCCACTGCTGCTGAAGAAATGAGTCAGACAATTACAGATATAGCAAGAAATGCAGCTGAGGCATCTCAATTAGCAACGGAATCTCAAAAAATTGCGCATGAAGGTGTTTCTCTTGCTGATAAATCAACAATAACGGTCCAATCTGCCAATCGTTCAACAATAGAACTTAAGAAAACCATCGACTCTCTTAATAATCGAGTAGAAGAAATAGGTGAAATAGTTACTGTTATAAAAGATATAGCAGATCAGACAAATCTTCTTGCTCTTAATGCAGCAATAGAGGCAGCCCGTGCTGGTGAACAAGGAAGAGGCTTTGCTGTGGTTGCAGATGAAGTACGAAGACTTGCTGAACGAACAATAAAATCTACAGAAGAAATAGCACTTAAAATAGAAGCTGTTCAGGCAGAATCAAGAGAATCCATTAAAAACATGGATATAACAGCAAAAGAGGTTGCTGAAGCTCTTCAAGCATTAGAAGAAGTAAAGGATGCATTGAACCGAATAGCAGAACATTCAGTTATGGTAAAAGATACTATCACCCAAATTGCCACCGCTACTGAAGAACAGTCATCTACATCCGATGAAGTAGCCCGTTCAGCAGAGAAATCAAGCAGTCTTGCAGAGGATGTAAAAAATACATCTCAAACTGTTAGTTATGAAGTAGAAAGCCTTAAAGATGTAATAATGAAACTTTCAGAGGCAATACGAGCAAAGAAAATATAAAAGCTTTTCATTTTCAGGTAGAGGAGGTATTTCTTTTTGACAATAAGGGAAGAATTTTAAAAAAACAAAAGAGAAAAAACAAAACTGACCTGTTCCCCATATTTTGGAATAACAAAAATACAAATATAATCTAACTATATTCTAAACCCGACTTCATCAATTTAGAGCATGTCTATTCAAAAAAACTAAATATTTCATAGACTCATATTTTCCTTTCCCGCCTAATGTGATCTATTGTCTTTTATACTTTTCAAAGCCAATTTTTCCTTGTTTTGTTTACTAATATCAAGAATCTCTTACTGGTAAAGCTTGAATTAAAACATGAATCCTCTTTCCTTTGATTTCTGCCTTTACCCCCCCCTTTAATCCATCGTATTTTGCATATTTTCTTCTGTAAAGGGCATTACTGTTAACAAAAGACATAGTTAATGTAGATTGCTAAAGAATAGTATGACCTGTGATGGAGAGAATAAAGGCAGGAAGCAGTCTCTTACTCCCCCACATGTCACTGCGAGGGACTCGATGTCCCGAAGCAGTCTCTAAGTAAAGCCTACGAAGAGGCAACGATGAGATCCCTTCGCTTCCGCTCGCAATGACTCCTCCTCCCCTGTCATTCCGAACGAAGTGAGGAATCTCATTTCGTCCAAGTTGGAATAACGACGAGATCCCTTCGTCGCTTGTGCTCCTCGCAATGACAGAAGGGAAATGCCTCGCAATGACAGAAGAGGGCGCTCGCAATGACAAAGAGGGGGAGAGGTTCTAATTGCAAGAAGAGAGCTGAACGAAGAGAGATGATCAGATTAGCAAATGAGATAACAAGGGAGGAGGAAAATATAGACAGTTGTAGTGGAAAATCGGATGGTTTAAAAATAGCTTAGAGGGCATTTAGACTAATTTGTAGATGATAACTCATTGATTTACAGTTGTTTTTAAGTTCCTGGTGATGAAGTTGGGAGTAATAAAGTTGGGTGTCTGCCCTAAAGGCCTCCTTTGATGCCTTCTCATCACACTTTTCATAAAATCATATAATCTTCATTCTCCACACTGCTACTTCATGTCTGCTAAACATTCTGAGACTATAGAACATGCTTTTAAGCCTTCTATGGCTTAGTATTTTACTAAAATTGGATATATTTTTAATAATCATTCATTAACCCTTTATGTAGCATATGTGGTTGAACTTTTCTAATATATATCCCACAAAAGAACGTCTAATATATCCTATATTGAGCTTTTAGCTTTTTCATTGTTCGAAATATGATATGATAAAAATAATCTTCATTGTAGGAGGGAATATAAAGTGGAAAACATTATCAGATTAATCCAGGCCTTTGCTAAAAAACTAAATCGCAGGATTAACCTTATGGAAGTATGCGGAACCCATACAGTAGCAATTTTTAAACATGGGATTCGAAGTTTATTACCTGAAAATATTAAACTCTTAAGCGGACCTGGCTGTCCTGTTTGCGTTACTCCCATAGAAGATATAGATAGATTTCTCTATATTGCCAGTCAACCAGATGTGATTATTACTACTTTCGGAGATATGATGAGAGTGCCAGGAAGTAACGGTTCTTTGTATAAAGCAAAGGCTGAGGGTGCAGATATTAGAATGGTTTATTCTCCTTTGGATGCATTAAAAATTGCAGCGGAAAATAAAGAAAAGAAAGTGGTATTTTTTGCTGTGGGGTTTGAAACCACATCACCACTTATTGCAGCAACTATCTCTGAAGCAGAAAGACAAAATATTCCAAATTTCTATATATATTCAGTCCACAAACTAGTTCCACCTGCTCTTGAAGCTTTAGCAAATACTGAAGAGTTAAAACTCGATGGTTTTATTTTACCTGGGCATGTAAGCACAATTATCGGTAGCAAAGTTTATGAATTTATTCCATCAAAATATAAAAAGGCATGCGTAATTTCAGGTTTTGACGCAGATGATATTTTAAATTCCATTGCCATGTTGCTAAAGCAAATCATTGAAAACGAAGCAAAGGTAGAAATTCAATATACCGATGCGGTAAAACCAGAAGGCAACAAAAAAGCAAGGGATTTCATAAACATATATTTTGCCACCTGCGACAGTAACTGGAGAGGCATTGGCATCATTAAAGAAAGCGGGCTTAAGTTGAAAAATGAGTTTTCCCATCGGGATGCTTCATCAGTTTTTGATATTCCGTTAATTAATTCAAAGGAACCACCAGGTTGCAAGTGTGGTCTTGTTTTACGAGGTTTAATAATTCCGCCACAGTGTCCTCTTTTTGCAAAGATATGCACTCCTGAAAACCCAGTTGGTGCATGCATGGTAAGCTCAGAGGGCAGTTGCGCTGCCTATTACAAATACGGACAAAGTTAATCTACTTCAACAATTTTATAGCTATGGATAATTTTTGCTGAATGTTCAAGAGTTGCTTTAACGGAACAATATTTTTCCATTGAAAGCTGCACCGCTCTTTTTACAGCTTGCTCTGAGATGTTTTTACCTTTTATTACGAACTCAATCTCGATCTCTGTAAATCTTTTTGGGTAATCCTCTGGTTGTTTACCCTGCACAGTTATCTCAATTCCTCTAACATCCTGCTTTTTTTTGTTGAGTATGGAGACTATGTCCATCCCGCTACATCCTCCAAGTCCAACAAGTAGAAGTTCCATGGGTCTCATGCCTGTGTTTTCTCCACCAAAATCTGGATGGGCATCCATCACAATTGCATGCCCTGTGCCTGATTGTCCTATAAATTGCATACCTCCTGTCCATTTAACTTTTGCCTTAATCATGTAGACCTCCTATAAATCTTTATTTATTATACCTTATCAACGAAAAAATGAAGAAACCGCCTTTCCTCAAAAATAATCTCTTTTAAATTGTATGGTTTCCTCATAATAATTGACGAAAAAGTCAATAATCTTGATATGCCCCCGTTTTTTAGAACATTATAAATACGAACTTTTGGTTTCTCATCCTCCTCCCTTGTTATCTCATTTGCGAATCTGATCATCTCTCTACGTTCCGCTCTATTCCTGCAATTAGAACCTCTCCCCCTTTCTGTAATTGCGAGCCCCCCTCTTCTGTCATTGCGAGCAAAGCGAAGGGATCTCGTAGTTGCCTCTTTGTAGGATTTACTTAGACCCAACTTCATCAAAAATAACCCCGAAATTTTAAGAAAAACCTTATATTTCAATAAGTTAGCTATTTCTAATCTTA
>CAKZQH010000082.1 GCA_937139565.1 uncultured Nitrospiraceae bacterium
AAGATTAGAAATAGCTAACTTATTGAAATATAAGGTTTTTCTTAAAATTTCGGGGTTATTTTTGATGAAGTTGGGCTCAACGACGAGATTGCTTCGTCGCTAAAGCTCCTCGCAATGACAGGAAAAAGGGCTCGCAATGACGAATAATATGAGGGCGCAAAGACAGGAAAGAGGATCTGCATCGTATACAATTTTAATCAAACTCCATACCTTTACAAATAGTTACTTTTCTGATAATCTTTTAATATGACAAGCTTAATTATGTTTTTAGTTTTGGTTTTTTTTGTTACACCAGCTTTTTGTGATTATGTAGGTTCTGAGAAGTGTAAGGTATGTCATGAAAGGCAGTATGAAAATTTCATAAAATACTCTCGCATGTCTCGATCCTTTGAGGCTGTTGAAAAGATGAAAAATAAAATAACCCCTGATGAATTAAAAACATGTTTTCAATGTCATACAACTGGATATGGCAAAAAAGGAGGTTTTATCTCTGCTGAAAAGACGCCTCATCTCAAAGATACAGGCTGCGAAGTATGCCATGGACCTGGTAAAAGGCATGTAGAGAGTAAAAATCCGCTTCATATAAGACGAAAGTTTACTCTTCAGATATGTGAACCCTGCCATACAGAAGAGAGAATTAGAGCTTTTAGGTTTAAGCCTCTTCTTTATGGAGGAGCCCACTAATGTTTAAGTTTATCACACAGAAAATAGGAAATAAATTAATGTTTACTTTCATTGCGATTATCATTCTAATAATGATTATTGAAATGACCTTTCGCATATATTTTGGTGTGCAGGACAGGATTAGAATTGCTGAACAAGGCAATAAAGAGGTATTGGATACCATTTATGCTGCGATGAAACATCCACTAACAGTAGGAGACAGTGATGCCATTCATAGAGATCTTGAAGAAATCGGACAGAAATACGAAAATATAAGTGTTTATCTTTGTGATTTTAACGGTATAATATCATTCTCAACGAACAAAAAAACAATACACTCAAATATAGAAAATATAATTGATGAGCAAAAATTTAAAGATACTCTTAAGGTTAATCTAACCATTGGAAGCGAAGACTCAAAATCCATTCTTGCCAAGCTTGAGGGAAGAAGGAATCTGATATCCATACTTTCTATTAAAAATGCTCCTGAATGCTATCACTGCCATGGCTCATCTCGAAAAATACTCGGAGCTTTAATCATGAAAACTGATGTAGAAGATGTTTATAAAACCGTTACTGCCCAGAGAAATCGCTCCCTTGCACTTACCCTTTTCGCATCAATTCTCGCTATTTTTATTACTAACCTGGTAGTGAGCAGGTTCATTCGAAAACCCCTTAATAGTCTCGTAGATGCCACTCAGCGATTTGCAAAGGGAGAGATGAAGGTTATAGAAAAATATCCCAGCGATGAAATAGGCAAGTTAATAGAGACTTTTAATTACATGGTAAGTGAGGTTGCCAAGTCAAAGATGGAGCTTGAAAAGGAGCTTACAAGAAGAGCAAAGCTTCTTGAGGAAAGAGATGAACTTGTGGCTTTACTGCAGAGAGCGAATAAACAGCTAAAGGAACTTGACACTCTAAAGTCTGCCTTTATTGCCAATATGTCTCATGAATTAAGAACTCCAATGAATGCAATAATTGGTTACACTGACCTACTTATTGATGAGGTTGATGGACCATTAAATGAAGATCAGAAGACATCTCTTAGAAAGGTTGCTGCGAATGCAAGGCATCTTCTTCAGTTAATAAATGATGTGCTTGATATTTCAAAGATTGAGTCAGGAAAGATTGAACTCCGACCAAAGGAGATTGATCTTAGACATTTAATAGAAGGCATTATGGCTACCTTTGAGCCTTTATTAACAAAAAAGAAGCTTAACTTTCAGCTAAATATTGAAGAGGGAGCTGAAAAGCTATACGCAGATGAGGATAAGACAAAACAGATTTTAATTAATCTTATCTCTAATGCAGTGAAATTTACTCATGAAGGCGGTATTACCGTGAGCGCAAGAGTATCTGAAAGAGGGCTTGATAAAGATGGTAACCCTCAGTTCATAGAGATTGCAGTCAAGGACACTGGAATTGGAATTAAGGAGGAAGATTTAAATAAAATTTTTGATAAATTTGCACAGGCAGATGTATCTACAACAAGACAATACGAGGGCACAGGACTTGGACTTAGTATAGTGAGAGGTCTTGTGGCTTTACATAAAGGTATGGTATGGGCTGAAAGTGAGGTTGGCAAGGGTAGCACTTTCTATGTTTTACTTCCGAGCAAAAAGGAAGTTTATGAACGAAATGCACCAGTTATAGAGGAGAAGATGGCAGAAGAACTTGCTAAGTATTTTGAGGTGCCTAAAGAGGTTTTTCTTGGAGAACCCTCATATGAAGGAAAACTTGTTCGTTGCTGGGATTACACTCAGTGTGGTCATGTTAATTGTCCTGAATATGGTTCTCCAGAGAAAAGATGCTGGCTTGTGCTTGGAACACACTGTAAAGGAATGAAGATAGGTGCTTATCCAGAAAAGGCAGATGTTTGCAGAATTTGCGAAGTCACACGAGATCTGGTTCTTCATAGAGAACCCTTAGTAACTGATATTGCAAAGCCCTCTGAAAAAGAAAAAGTGGTGCTTGCAATTGATGATAATCCTGATGCAGTGGACCTAATAAAAAGATATCTTGAGAAAGATTACAGAGTTGTAGGTATTTTAAATAGCGAAGAGGCAGTAAAAAAAGCCAAAGAGATAAAGCCTGTTGCTATAACCCTGGATATAATGATGCCCCGTAAAGATGGTTGGCAAGTGCTTAAGGAATTGAAGGAGAATGAAGAGACTAAGAATATTCCTGTGATCATTGTATCTATTATAGACAATAAAACCCTTGCATTTAGCCTTGGCGCTGCTGATTATTTTGTTAAACCCCTTGATGGTAGTTTGCTCCTAAGAAAAGTAAAAAGCTTAGAGGCATATAGAGCAATCAGGCAAGTTTTGCTTCTTGAGAGAGATGAAAAAACTCGGGAGGAGATTTCTCGAATTCTTAAAGAAAGCGGTTATGATGTGCTTGCTTTTCAAAACAGTGCTGAGGCAATAGCATCTGTTAAGACCAGACGGCCTGATCTCTTTATCGTAAATATAACTGACCCTCAAAACAGTGCTTTTGATTTTATCGATTATATAAAGAGTTCATCTGATCTAAAAGATATTCCAATGATAGCACTCACAAATAAAGAACTAACAGAGAGAGAAAAAGAGGCCCTTGATGGTAGAATAAAAGATGTAATAAACAAAGCCCTATTTTCAGAAGAAGAATTAATACAGGAGCTTAAAAACAGCATTGGAAGAGTGGGGGGAGCTTAATGAAAATTCTTGTAGTAGATGATAACGAAGATTCAAGGGAACTGGTAAGAAAAATTTTAAAAAGACAGGGATACGAAATAATAGAGGCAATAGATGGAGAGGATGCTTTAGCAAAAGCAATAGCTTACAGACCTGATTTAATTCTGATGGATATATCAATTCCGAAAATTGATGGTTATGAGGTAACGAAGCGATTAAGAGAAAGGCCAGATTTTAGGGATACTCCAATTATTGCATTTACAGCTCATGCCATGAGGGGAGATCAGGAAAAAGCTCTTCAGGCTGGGTGTAATGGATATATATCAAAGCCGATTAATGTGAGAGACTTCCCAGAGCAAATCAAAATTTATCTAAGGAAAACATGAACGAACAGAAAGCAACTGTTCTAATAGTAGATGACAACATAGATACAGTAGAGCTTTTAAGAAAGAGACTAAGAGCAGAGGGCTATAACACCATTGAAGCCTATGATGGAGAGGAAGCCCTTATGAAAATCCATGATAGCTATCCAGATATAATTATTCTCGATGTGATGATGCCTAAGATGGATGGATATGAAGTTTGCGAGAGATTGAAAAGAGAGGAAAAGACAAAATTTATTCCCGTAATCATGCTTACAGCTAAATCAGATGTAGAAAGTAGGGTAAAAGGTCTTGATATAGGAGCTGATGATTATGTACCAAAACCTTTTGATTATAGGGAACTTTCAGCAAGAATTCGTTCTCTTTTAATGAGAAAGGAAACTGCTGAAAGAGCTATTGAGGAAGAAAAAACTGAATCAGTTCGCAAACTAATTGATAGTCTTTCCCATGAAATAAGAAATCCGATTGTAAGCATAGCAGGTTTTGCAAAAAAAGTTTATGATAATCTTCCTTCTGGTGATCCCAACAAACCCTATCTTATGACTATAGTTCAGGAAGCTGAGAGATTAGAGAGACTTCTTAGAGACATACTTAACCTGAAAATGATAGCCATTGGATATCTTGAAAATGTGGAACCTAAAAAAGTTATCGAGGAAGTTCTTGAAGAATTTGAAAGAGAGATGGAAGAGAGAGAAATCTCTTTGGAGACAGATTTTCATGAAACGCCGAATTTTTACATTGATAGGGAGCATTTAAAGATAGTCCTTCGAAATATTATAAAAAATGCCATAGAAGCAATGGCTAAAGCCGAACAAAAGATTCTTAAAGTTTCGGTTCAGAAAGTAGAAGATGCTGTGGAGATAAAAATATCTGACAGTGGCAGAGGAATTCCTAAGGAACTTATTAAGCGAATATTCGATCCCTTTTTTACTTCCAAGATTTATGGACCAGGTCTTGGTCTTACCGTAGCTCTTACTATTGTGCAATACTATAGAGGCTTTATTTCTATTGAAAGTGAACCTGGTAAAGGTAGCACTTTTATTATTCGTTTGCCTCTAAGGGGAAGATAGATAAATTCCCCTCTACCTTTAATTCTTTGCATTCTGCATATTTCCTTCTGTAAAGGGCGTCACAATTAATAAAAAGACAGGGACTCCAGGTCCCGATGTGGTCTTCACTCAATCCGTCACTGCGATAGAGGAAAGGCGAGATTGCTTCGTCGCTTGCGCTCCTCGCAATGACTTCTATCCATTGTCATTCCGAGCGTAGCGAGGAATCTCATTCTATGCGACAGAGGAAAGGCGAGATTGCTTCGCTTCGCTCGCAATGACGAAAAAAGGACTCACAATGCCCTCTCTC
>CAKZQH010000083.1 GCA_937139565.1 uncultured Nitrospiraceae bacterium
ATATAGTACTTCCTTATGCTATATTTTCAGCTCTGTGGATTTTGCTTTCTGATCTTTTCTTAAGTGCTTTACCATTAGCTGAAGATGTTTTCACTAGGTTGTCTATTTTAAAGGGGTGGATATTTGTCTTAGTTACTTCACTCCTTTTGTTCTTTCTTCTTAGGAGAGAGATTAATACGATAAAGAAAATTGAAGCATCTCTTTTAGAAAAAGAGAAATTTTTGCGAGAAAGCGAGATGAAATATCGATTACTTTTCGAGAGTTCTGGAGATGCTATTTTACTTATGGACAATGATAAGTTTATAGAGTGTAATGATATGACCTTAAAGATGTTCGGTTGTGACCGTGAAGATATAATTGGAGGGACTCCCTATGAATTCTCTCCTTCTAATCAACCTGATGGAAGATCATCAGAAGAAAAAGCTAAAGAAAAGATTAATCTGGTAATAACAGAAGGACCTCAGAAGTTTGAATGGATTCACTGCCGTAAAGATGGTACTCCCTTCTTATGTGAAGTGACTTTAAACAGTATAATGGTTAATGGCTATTTAATTCTTCAGGCTATAGTTCGTGACATAACTGAAAGAAAAAAGGCCGAGGAACTAATAAGAGAAAGTGAGAGAAAGTATCGTGAAGTTGTTGAAAATGCACCCTGTGTGATACTCCAGTGGACTCCAGAAGGAATAATAACATTTATGAGTAAATACGGCCTTAAACTCTTTGGTTACACAGAGGCAGAATTAATAGGACATCATGTTGTTGGAACAATTGTTCCTGAAGTAGAAAGCACAGGAAGGGATCTAAAAACCATGATTGATAATATTTGTGCTAACCCGCATGCCTTTGAACTTAATATTAATGAAAATATCTGTAAATCTGGTAGAAGAGTTTGGATTCAATGGATAAATAAGGCTTTATTTGATGAAGATGGGAAATTAAGAGAAATACTGAGTATAGGCAGTGACATTACAGAAATACTCATTGCAAAAAAAGAGATTGAAAAGCTAAATCAGGAGTTAAAGAGATACACAGAAAATTTAGAGCAATTAGTAAAAGATAGAACTGCAGAACTTGCAGAGGCTATGGAAAAAGCTCAGTCTGCAGACAGACTTAAGTCTGCCTTTTTAGCTACAATGAGCCATGAATTAAGAACTCCATTAAACTCTATTATTGGTTTTACCGGTATTTTACTTCAGGGTCTTGCGGGTCCATTGAACGAAGAACAACAAAAGCAGCTAAAAATGGTGCAAAACAGTGCTAGACATCTTTTATCACTGATAAATGATATTTTAGATATCTCTAAGATTGAGGCAGGTCAAGTGACTCTTGCACCTACATCGTTTGAACTTAGAGACTCGATAGAAAAGGTTGTTAAAATGGTTAAGCCTCTTGCGGATAAAAAGGGACTTGAACTTAAAATCAGATTAAGTGACGATATAGACATCATAACTACTGATCAGCGCAGATTTGAGCAGATTGTTTTAAATTTGCTCAGTAATTCCATTAAATTTACAGAAAATGGCTGGATAGAGCTTTCTTGTTTTAGAGATAAGGATTACTATGTTTTAGCTGTGAAAGATACAGGTATAGGTATAAGCCCAGATGAAATTCCCAATATATTTAAACCTTTTCATCAGATTGAGAAAGGTCTTACGAGAAAATACGAGGGAACTGGATTAGGACTTTCTATATGTAAAAAGCTTGTAGATATGATGGGAGGCTTAATCGATGTATCAAGTGAGTTAGGTAAAGGAAGCACATTTACAGTAACTCTACCAAGAAAAGGAGATCAGAGATGAATAGAACATTGCTTGTGATTGAAGACAATGAACAGAATCTTTATATGATTCGTTTTTTACTTGAAAAAAAAGGCTTCACAGTGATTGCGGCAACCGACGGAAAAACAGGCATTCAAAAAGCGCTCGAACATAAACCTGATGCAATTCTTCTTGATATTCAGCTACCTGAAATGGATGGTTATGCAGTAGCAAGAGAGTTAAAATCGCTTTCAGAGATTAAAGATATTCCAATCATAGCTGTTACATCCTATGCAATGCCGGGTGATCGTGAAAAAATACTTGCTTCAGGAGCAACAGGATACATTGAAAAACCCATTAATCCCGATACATTCATAGAGGAGTTGCAGAAATATCTAAATTTGATAAAATGAAGATACCAGGTAATTAATATGAAGATACTTATTGTTGAAGATAACGAGGAAAGTAAATATTTTCTTGAAACGCTTCTTAAATCAGCAGGTTATGAAGTAACCGCGGTATCAAATGGCAAAGAGGCATTTGAATTTCTAAATAAAGATTCATACGATTTGATTATCAGCGATATACTTATGCCTGTAATGAATGGATTTGAGCTATGTCGAAGAGTTAAGAGAGATGATGTATTGCGAAAGATCCCGCTTATCGTATACACAGCTACCTACACAGACCCAAAAGATGAGGAATATGTCTTAAAGTTAGGTGCTGACCGTTTTATTCTTAAACCTTGTGAACCCGAAGATATTCTTCGCACAATTGATGAAGTTATAGCTGCATCAAAAAACAAGGATATATCAAGATCACCAGTCCTTGAGGATGAGGAAAGTTATAAGCTTTACAGTGAAAGACTTGTTAAAAAACTTGAAGATAAGATGGTTCAACTACGTAAAGAGATTGACACAAGAAAAGAAATAGAAATAAAACTCAGAGATAGTTTGAACTTGTGGCAGACTACATTTGACTCAATGTTAGACCCTGTCTCGATTTCTGATAGTGACGGAACTGTGAAACAATGTAATAAGGCCTTTGCTGATTTTGTAGGCTTAAAAATTACTGATATAATTGGCCAAAAGTGTTATAAAATCGTTCATAAAACAGACTCTCCAGTAGAGAACTGTCCTATTTTAAGGTCTATGGAGAGTAAGAAAAGAGAAACGAGTCTTCTTCAGATTGATGAAAAAAACTTTTATGTTGTTGTGGATCCGATATGGTCAGATGGTCAGATAACAGGGTTTGTACATATAATCAGAGATATAACAGAACTCAAAAAAACAGAAGATACACTCAGAAGATCTGAGGCAAGGTATCGTAGGCTTTATGAAAGTATGATGGATGGTTTTATCTATATTGATATGCAAGGTTTTATAAAGGAGTGTAATGAAACTTTTCTTAAAATGCTTGGATACACCTTTGAAGAAATATCAGGGGTTACTTATATTGACTTAACACCAGAGAAATGGCTAGCCTTCGAACAAAAGATAGTGGAGGAGCAAATCTTGCCCCGAGGATACTCAGATGTTTACGAAAAAGAATATCGCAAAAAAGATGGAACCATCTTACCAGTCGAGCTAAGAACATTTTTGATTAAAAACGAACAGGGTGAAAATGAGGGCATGTGGGCAATTGTAAGAGATATAACTGAGAGGAAGAAATCGGAAGCGGCACTTCGTGAAAGTGAGGAAAGATTTCGTGAACTCTTTGACAATGCTCCGGTTGGCTATCACGAAATTGATAAAAATGGAAATATTGTAAGGGTAAATCAAACTGAAGCAGATATGCTTGGTTACAAGCGTGAAGAGATGATAGGTAAGCCTATTTGGAATTTTATGGTAGATGGAGAGAATATAAAAGGGACTATTTTAAGTAAAATATCAGGTGAAATCTATTTAGGTAAAGATTATGAAAGAAAATATATCAGAAAAGATGGAACAATTTTAGATGTCCTTCAAGAAGATAGATTAATTAAAGACAAAGATGGAAACATTACAGGGCTTCGTGTAACTATACAGGATATATCAAATTTAAAAAAGATAGAAAAGGAAAAGAGATTACTTGAAGAGCAACTTATACAATCCCAGAAGCTTGAGTCTATTGGTAAGCTTGCAGGAGGCATTGCTCATGATTTCAATAATATTCTTACTGCCATAAAAGGTAATGCTCAGCTTGCTTTAATGAAGCTTCATGAAGAAGATCCATTGTTTCAGAAAATAAAAAATATTATTGATGCATCAGACAGGGCAGCCTCTTTGATAAAGCAACTACTGGCATTTAGTAGAAAACAAATATTAGAACCAAAAGTGATTGATATAAACGAGTTGATTAGAAATATTGAAAAGATGATAGTAAGACTCATAGGTGAGGACATAGAGCTTTCATTAAATTTAACTGAAAATATAGCAAAGGTTAAAGTTGATCCCTCTCAGACAGAGCAGGCTTTAATAAATCTTATTGTAAATGCTCGTGAGGCAATGCCAAAGGGAGGAAAACTAACCATAGAGACATCTATTGTTGAACTTACTGATGAGTATGTAAGAAAACACATAGGTTCTAAAGCAGGGCGTTATGTAATCATAGCAGTTACAGACACAGGGGTGGGAATGACAGAAGAGGTAAGGGATAGATGTTTTGAGCCATTTTTTACAACTAAAGAAAGTGGAACAGGATTGGGACTTCCAACAGTATATGGCATAGTAAAGCAAAGTGGAGGAAACATTTGGGTCTATAGTGAAGTGGGTAAGGGAACAACATTTAAGATATATCTTCCTCTTGTTGAAGAGCCTTTAGATTATATAAAAAAGGAGGTCTATTCAATAGAAATACCTAAGGGGAATGAAACCATACTTTTAGTTGAAGATGATGAAAATGTGAGGAAAACGGTCTCTTCAATGCTTCAGAGTTGTGGATATAAAGTCTTAGTGGCTTCCAGTGGAAATGAAGCTATTTCCTTCTGTAAGGAATATGGAGAGCCTATTAATTTAATTATTACAGATGTGATAATGCCTGGATTAAGCGGGGCTCAAGTAGCTGAAGCTGTAAGGCAGATATGCCCTAAAGCTAAGGTTCTATTTATGTCTGGTTATACAGATAATGTGGTGTTCCATCACAGTGTGTTAGAAAAGGGCATAAACTTTATTCAGAAGCCTTTTTCGCTAAAATCCCTTTCTGAAAAAATAAGAGAAGTATTAGGTAAAAAGACAGAATAGACAATTTAACCCATCGTAGTTTAAACAAACCTTTTCAAGGACTAATGGCTAAATATTATTTACAAAAAACTCTTTGTGTTATAATATTTTTAGCGCCCATAGCTCAGTAGGATAGAGCGTCGGACTACGAATCCGCAGGTCGGGGGTTCAAATCCTCCTGGGCGCACTTCTAAAAAAACTTCAGGGAATAAGGTGAAAATAGGGATAATTGGTGGAAGCGGTTTAAGTGATTCGGAATTAAAAAAAGAGGCAATTTCCATTAATACCCCCTACGGTGAACCTTCCTCTGCCTATGAGATAGAAGAGCTTGAAGATAAAAAAGTGTTATTTCTCAAAAGACATGGACAGGGGCATAGTTTGCCTCCACACAAAATAAATTACAGAGCGAATGTATGGGGCTTTAAACAGTTAGGAGTAGAAAGACTCATAGGAATATTTGCAGTAGGTTGCCTTGATGAAAATATCCCACCTGGTAGCATAGTTTTGCCTGATCAAATAATTGATTTAACACAGGGTATGAGAAAAAATACATTTTATGAAGATGCAAAGGTTGTCCACATAGATTTTACAGAGCCTTTCTGCAATGAATTGAGAGAAGCCTTTCAAAAAGCCGCTCATATGCTGAATTTGAGAATAATTTCCCATGGCACTTATATCTGTGTAAATGGACCGAGACTTGAGACAAAAGCAGAGATAAAATTTTACAGGAACATAGGAGCAGATATTATTGGAATGACCCTTATGCCCGAAGCTTCTCTTGCAAGGGAAGTTGAAATATGTTATGGAGCTGTGGCTGTTGTATCTAATTATGCAGCAGGCATTACAAAAAATCCTCTAACTGTAAGGGAGGTTGTTGAGACTATGAAAGGCTCTATGGATAAACTAAGAGAATTGATAAAAGTTGCCCTAAGATATGTACCAGAAAAAAGACAGTGTGTTTGTAAAGATGCTCTTAAAAACGCTTCTTTTTAGCATAGTTTTCCTTTTTTCCCCGACCCTTTCCTATGCGAATGAGCTTGCTGATCTGATAGTTGTCATGAAATCAAAGAGGGTAATGTTGTTAATGAAGGAGGGTAAAGTATTAAAAGCCTATCGAATTTCCTTAGGTAAGGTACCAGTAGGTAAAAAAACCGTTCAGGGAGATGGAAAAACTCCTGAGGGAAGATATTATATAGAGGGAAGAAATCCTCACAGTAATTTTTACAAATCTCTCAAAATATCCTATCCGAATGAAGAGGACCTTCTAAGAGCAACTCGATTAGGAATTAATCCTGGTGGTAGCATCATGATTCACGGTTTATCAAAAAAAGTTGAATACTTAGGCAAATATCACATACTCGATGACTGGACAGAGGGATGTATTGCTG